>NZ_JBHMDO010000042.1:0-173330 GCF_042431225.1 Paenibacillus aurantiacus
ATCTCTTAAGTGCTGCTTAATTCTTTTTTTCAAAGTGTCCTTGACTAAGGGTCCAGATTATCTTGCGAGTTACGCCCCTTACCTTTTAATGAAGACTTGCCGCATTGTCCGCTTCCTAGTGCCGCTCTACTCCAGCGTGCCGCCTTCCACGATAACGTCATACGGATCAACGTCCGGACCGAGCTCCGGCTTGACGTATTTGTCGTAGAGTCCCAGCAGGAACTTCTCCTTTGCCAGCAGCTCCAGCTCCTGATTGACCCAGTCTCGCAGCTCCGTGTTTCCTTTCTTCACGGCCGGCGCGATCGGCGCTTCCTTCTCCAGCTTCTCGGGAATGACCGTAAAGCCCGGGTTTTTCTTCGCCCATGCGAACAGGATGAAATTATCCTGCGCATAACCGTCGCCGCGCCCGTCCGCAAGCGCCTGCAGCGATTCCGTGTTTTTCTCGTATTTGACCAATTCGACGTCCGGGTAGTTCTCGGTCAAGTAAAGGTCGGCCGTCGTGCCTTTGGTCACGATGATTTTCTTCCCTTTCAAATCCGCCAGAGACTTGATGCCGCTCTTGTCGCTCACGATAACTTGAGTCGCTACCTTCAAATTCGGATTCGTGAAATCGACCGCCTGCTTCCGCTCCTCCGTCACCGTCATGTTGGCTACGATCAGATCCACCTTGTCGCTCTGCAGATACGGAATGCGGCTCGCCGGCTCCACGGTGACGAATTCGATCTTCGACTCGTCGCCCAGCAGATCCTTCGCGAAGCGTTTGGCCAGTTCGTTATCCAATCCGACGAAATCGCCTTTCTCGTCCACGTATCCGAACGGCGGCTTGTCGCTGAATACCCCGACGATCAGCTTCCCGCGTTCCTTGATTTTTTGGATCGCGCCGCCTTCCGCAGATGCCTTGCCCGCCGGCTCCGCGTTCTTCGTCTCCGCGTTATCCGTCTGCGCGGCAGCTCCCTTCGTTTCCTCGGCCGGCTGGTTGGCGTTATTCCCGCAACCAATCAGTAAACCCATGAATATAGTAAGAATTAGTGCTAAAAAAAACGGTTTTCTCATTGTATTCTCCTCCTTTGCCTATCGCCGATATCCCAAAATTGCCGCAAAAACCGCCGCGCCCGCTCCGTCTTCGGCTCTTCGAAGAACGAATGCGGCTCTCCGATCTCGCCTATTTGTCCTTCATCCATAAACACGATTCGGTCTGCCGCCGCCTTCGCGAACCCGATCTCGTGCGTCACGATGACCATCGTCATGCCCTGATCCGCCAGATCGAGCATGACCTCCAGCACTTCCTTCACCATCTCGGGATCCAGCGCGGCGGTCACCTCGTCGAACAGCATCACCTCGGGATTCATGCACAGCGCCCGCACGATCGCGATCCGCTGCTGCTGGCCGCCGGATAGTTGCCGCGGATAGGCGTCTTTCTTCTCCTCAAGCCCGACCCGGCCGAGCAGCCGCAGCGCCTGTGCCTCCGCCTCTGCTTTCGCGCGTTTTTGCGCTTTGACCGGTCCCAGCAGAATGTTCTCCAACACGGTCATGTGCGGGAACAAGTGATAGTGTTGGAACACCATCCCGACCCGCTGCCGGATCTGCCGCCAATCCGTCCCGCGGGCGCTCAACGCTTCGCCGCCGAACCGGATCGTTCCGCTCTCCGTCTCTTCCAAGCCGTTCATGCACCGCAGCAAGGTGCTCTTGCCGCAGCCGCTCGGCCCCAGAATCACGATGACCTCGCCTCTCTGTATGCGCAGGTCGATCTCCCGGAGAACGGGCTGGCCGCCGAACGACTTGCCGACTCGCTGCAGTTCCAGTATCGTTTCTTCCATGCGAATCTCCTCTCCGCCCAATCCGCCGGCCGTCGGCTAAGCTGCGTCCCATCGGCGCTCGAGCCGACGCGACACCGCAGATAACGGATAGCAGATCAGGAAATACAACAGGAACAACGTGCCATAAATGACGACCGACTCGCCCGTCCGTTCGATGATCTGCTGACCGCTCTTGATCATCTCCACGACGCCGATCATGACCGTCAGCGAGGTCGTCTTGATAATCCGCGTATAGACATTGATCGAAGGCGGGATCATCCGGCGCATCGCCTGCGGAATCAAGACGTGCACATACAGGTCCGCGGTGCCGAGCCCGATCGCCTTGCCCGCCTCCCGCTGCCCGCTCGGCAGCGATTGCAGCGCGCCTCTGGCCACCTCGCCGATCTCCGTTATTCCCCACAGCGACAAGACGAACACCGCGCACGGCACGCTCGGCAGATCGATGCCGAAGAAGATCGGCAGCCCGAAGAAAAAGAAGAACAGCCAGACGAGAATCGGGATCGAACGGAATAGCTCCAAATAGACGCGCGTCAGCACGCGCAGCACTAATCGGCGGGATGAACGCAAGATCCCGAACGGTATGCCGGCCACCGTGGAGATGACAATGCTGTAAGCGGCAATAAGGAGCGTCTGGAGCAGCCCCTTCCCAAGCTGCGGCAGCGCGCCGAGCAGCACGTCAAGTCCCGAACTGTCCATGCCGGTACCTCCTCTCGAGCGCGCTCAGAAGGGCGGAGAGCGGCAGAAACATGACCAGATAGATCCCGGTCATGACCGCGAGCATCTCGTACGTTTTGTAATACAACGCGATGTAGTTCGTGGTGGTGTACATGATTTCGGGGACCGACACGGCCGAGACGACCGTCGTCTCCTTCAGCAGGAACACGAAGGTCGCGAACAAAGCCGGCGTGCCGATGCGCATCGCCTGCGGCAGCACGATCTCCCGCAGCAGCTGCATCCGGGACAAGCCGAGCGCGAGCCCGGATTCGAGCTGACTCTTGGGGACGGCTTCCATCCCGGCGCGGAACACCTCCGTCATGTAGCCGCCCCCCAGGAACGTCATCGCCAATATGGCCGTCGTCATCCCGGATAACCGGATGCCGAGCGACGGCAGCGCGAAGTACAGGAAGAACAGCTGAATCAGCAGCGGCGTATTGCGGGCGAGCTCCACGTACAGCCGCACCAGGAACGCGAATCCTCTTAGCCTGAAAAAGAGAATGGCCGCATTCACCGATGCCACCAGCATCGAGGCGAGGATGGCAATGCCCGCGATCTTGAACGTCACGAGCGTCGCCTTCAGGAACTCCGGCAGCACGCGAAGCACGAATTCGGTATCGAAGGTCATCTCGCTTCCCCGCCTTCGCTTGCTCGCGGGCCGGCGGGCATTACGCCGCCAGGCGGCAAGATGGGCGGATCGGCCCGTACAGTGTCCGGGTATTTGATCCCCATCCCCGTATTGAGCGCGATGACCGTCTCCTCCTCCTTGATCCAGCCGCTCGCCCTTAATCGGCGCGCCGCCGCGAATACGGCGGCGCCTTCCGGGCAGACGAACGCGCCCTCCAGCGCGGCGACCTGGCGCTGCTCCGCGAGCAGCTCCTCGTCCCCGACCGCGACCGCGCAGCCCCCGGTGGCGTATACGGCCTCCAGGACTAGGAAGTCGCCGAGCGCTTTGGGCACGTTAATGCCGAAGGCGACGGTCGCCGACTCGCTCCAGAATGCCGACTCGGCGCGCCCTTCCTCCCAAGCCTTCACGATCGGCGCACAGCCCGACGCTTGAACGGCCACCAGTCGCGGGAGCTTGCCTTCAATCCAGCCGAGTTCCTTCAGCTCCAACAGCGCCTTGTAAATGCCGATCAGCCCGACGCCGCCCCCCGTCGGGTACAGAATGACGTCCGGCAGCCGCCACCCCAGCTGCTCGGCGATCTCGAGCCCCATCGTCTTCTTGCCTTCGATCCGATAGGGCTCCTTGAGCGTGGACGCGTCGTAGAGGCCTTCATCCCGCACCGCTTGGGCGACGATCTTGCCGGCATCGCTGATCAGGCCGTCCACGAGCGCAAGCCGGGCGCCCGAGATCGCGACTTCGGCGCGGGTGATGACCGGGGAGTCGATCGGCATGACGACCGCCGCTTCGATGCCGGCCCTCGCCGCGTACAGCGCCCAAGCCGCGCCTGCGTTGCCGTTGGTCGGCATCGCGAGCGAGCGCACGCCGAGCTCCTTCGCCTTCGAGATGCCGACGGCCGCGCCCCTGGCCTTGAACGAACCGGTCGGCACCAGCCCTTCATCCTTCATGTACAGCTTCGGAATGCCCATACCCGCCCCAGCGCGCGGCATCGGCAGCAGCGGGGTCATCCCTTCGCCGAGGGAGACGACGTTCGCCTCATGTTCGACCGGGAGCAGCTCGCGGTAACGCCACAAGCTGTTGTCGCGACCGGCCAGATCGGACTTGCTCCAGGCGCTGCGCAGCGCCTGGAGATTATAGCGAACCAGAAGCGGTGAACCGCACGCGCACAGCTGATGCCGTTCCCGGTGCGAATAGGACGCCGCGCATTTGGGGCATTCCAGATGCGATACATAGCTGAACAACATGGATGTTGGTCACCTCTTTCGTAAGATAGCGAATCGGACCGCCGCGGCGGCAATCCATAATTATTGGCTAAAACAACCAATATCACCCATACTAAATTATACTATTCCTGTATGTCAACTATGATTAAAGGCCGGAATTCAGGTCCATTTCACGATTTACTAGAAAAAAATACGAGAGCGCCTTCCATGGGAAGACGCTCTCGCAGAGTTTCCTTTAGTTATCGATTCTTAGCTTTACTACCGCCTTCCTGAGCGCGCCGCCTTCCCCGAGTCCCGGACGATGAAGATCCCAGGGATAGAACGCCGCGAACATGCCCGGCGACAGCTGCAGCATCACCTCGTCCGATGCGGGCGCGGCCAACAGGTAATCCGTCTCCTCGTCATAAGGCTTCACTAAGGGAATCGGCTCGCGCCGCGGCGACCAGCCGATCGTCTCCTCCCCCTCCAACAACAGGTGGACGTCAATATAACGCTCGTGCGCCTCCGCCGGCAGTCCGTCCGCTAATTTGCCCGTCGCTTTCATCACCGTCGCATACAGGCGATCGCCGTCGATGACGGTTTTGCCTTCCGGCCAATCATCCGCAGCGAGCGACTTCAGTGCCGCCAGCGCCTCTTCGATCCCGGCGTACTCGGTTCGTCCGCTCGCATCCGCCAACCATCCTAACATCATGCTGCCCGCCTCTCTTTCCTTTTCAAATCGCGAGAACCTTGAACGGCTGCCTACCCCGCAAACAGCGACGCAGCCCCCAACATACCCGCCTTATTGCCGAGCTCCGCCCGCAGGATACGCACGCCCTGGAAGCTGTCCATGATCAGCTCACGGGTTCGCCGCTCCACCATGCGCACGAGCTGCTCCTGCTCCATGACGCCGCCCCCGACGATGATCGCCGGCGGGTTGAAAATATGAACGAGCGACGCCAGCCCCGCCGCCGTCTCGGATACCCAAGCTTGCAGGACCGCCCCCATCCGTTCGTCCCCTTGGTTCACCCGATTGAAGAACGTCCTGCCGTCCGCGCACTGCGGGTCGATGCTGGCCGCGATGCGTACGAGCGCCGACGTCGAGGCGTAGGCTTCATAGAACGCCGCCGTCCCGGCATCGCCGCTCTCCCCGAGCCCGTGCGTGAACATATGGCCGAACTCGGCCGCGACGCCATCCGCGCCTCGATACAGCTGGCCGCTTAGCACGATCGCGCCGCCGATGCCCGTGCCGAAGGTGAGACAGAGAAAATCCCGATACCCGCGCGCCGCGCCGAAGCTGGCTTCGCCGAGGGCGGCCGCGTTCACGTCGTTCTCGACCCGGACGGGCTTGCCGAAGCGTGCCTCCAGCTCGTCTTTGATCCGCGTGCCCGCGTAGTTCGGAATGTTGCCGTTGGCGTACACAATCGTGCCCGAGGCCGCGTCCACCTGTCCCGCCGTGCTGATCGCGATCGCGTCATATTCCCCATACTCCGCTAAATTCGCGATGAGCCGCTCCATCAGATGCGGCCCGCCCTGCTTCGCCTCGGTGGCGTACTCCCGGTACTGCTCGACCTGTCCGTCCCGGTCGCACACTCCCATTTTCGTCGAGGTTCCCCCAATGTCCGCCGCCAGCACCTTCACGGCTCTCCCCCCTTATCGGTTCAGTCAAAAGCGCGGGTCGCGCGTACGAACCGCCGCGTAATCTCGAGCGGCCGCGTAATCGCCGACCCGACGACCGCCGCATGGACGCCGGCGCCGAATAGCGCCTTGAGCTCCTCCGGCGTCGAGATGCCGCCCTCGGCGATGACCGGCACGCGCACCGTCTTCACTAGTCGCTCCGCCATCTCAAGGTCGGGCAGCGCGCGTCCGCGGGTTGCCGCCGTATAGCCGCTGAGCGTCGTCGCCACGCAGTCGAAGCCGAGCTCGGCCGCGCGCGCCGCCTCCTCGAAGGTCGCGCAGTCCGCCATGAACAATTGCTCGCCGAACGCGCGGCGCAGCGCCGGGAACGCCTGCTCGATCGTCGTGCCGTCCGGCCGGATGCGATCGGTCGCGTCGAGGGCGATCACGTCCACGCCTTCTTGGAACAGCGCCTCGACCTCCTTGGCCGTCGGCGTAATGAACACGTCCGACCCGTCGTATACCTGCTTGATGATGCCGATGATCGGAAGGGTTACTTCTCGCTTGATTTCGCGGATGTCAGCCACGCTGTTCGCCCGGATGCCCGCCGCGCCGCCAAGCGCGGCCGCCCTTGCCATCCGGCCCATAATGAACGGGCTGTGCAGCGGCTCCTCCGGCAGCGCCTGACAGGAGACGATCAGCCTCCCGCTTAATGCCTCGAACAGTGTTGCGCCGTTAAATCGTCCCATGGACTGCTCTTCCTCCTTCGCGTTGGTTGTTGTCATTCAGTCATTCCTTGACCGCCCCTGCCGTCATCCCGTGCGTGAAATACCGCTGGAACAGCAGGAAAATGAGCAGCATCGGGATGGCCGCGACGGTCGCGCCCGCCATTTTGTACGCATAGTTCGGATTCAGATCCTGCATGAGCGTCGCGGTGCCGACCATGAGCGTCTTCATGTTCTTCTCCTGTCCGACGACCATCTGCCACAGGTAATCGTTCCACACTTGCACGAAGTTCAGGATAAACAGCGCCCCGATGCCGGGCTTTATGATCGGGAGCATGATTTGCGCGAATGTCC
The DNA here is from genome assembly GCF_042431225.1 of Paenibacillus aurantiacus. Classification (NCBI taxonomy): domain Bacteria; kingdom Bacillati; phylum Bacillota; class Bacilli; order Caryophanales; family Paenibacillaceae; genus Paenibacillus; species Paenibacillus aurantiacus. Next base: position 7,055 of record NZ_JBHMDO010000042.1, read on the forward strand.
GCCACTCGCCCGCCCCGTCGATGCGCGAAGCTTCCCGCAGCGCGTCCGGCGTCGCGTCGAAGAACCCTTTCAACAGGAATACGCCGAACGCCGTCGCCACATTCGGCCAGATCATTCCGCCGAGCTCGTTCACCATCCCGAAATCCTGAATGATCCGGAACAGCGGCACGATCATGATTTCCTTCGGAATCATCAGGCTCGAGATGAAGATGACGAAAATGACATTGCGTCCCTTGAACGTCAGCTTCGAGAACGCGTAAGCGGCCATCGCACCCACGATAATGACGAGCACCGTGCTGACGCCCGAGACGAACAAGCTGTTGAACGTCCAGCGCAGCGCCGGCTGATTGCGAAACACGTCGATGTAGTTATCAAAGGTGATGGATGCTGGAAACCAGTCCGGCGGCATCTTCACCACGTCGGCGCTGTTCTTCAGCGAGCTCGTGATCAGCCAGTACAGCGGGAATAAGTTCAAGACGGCGAAGAACGCGACGAGAGCGTTCGATACGAGATCGTACGGCTCCCGCTTCTTGCTGATCGATTTCGGCATGCGTACCTCCTCCTTACGTCTGTTTGAGCATGCTTCTGAGCTGAGGTACGGATAGCAGCAGCGTGATCAGGAACATGATGACGCCGACAGCCGAAGCGGTGCCGAGCTGGTTGAATTTGAACGCGTTATTGTACAGGTAGTACATGAGCGTGACGGAGCCGTTGTTCGGCCCGCCGCCGGTTAGCAGCTGGATGACGACGAAAATTTTCAGCACGGCGATAATATTGATGATCGTGATGTACACCGTCGACGGCTGCACGGACGGAATGAGAATGTGGCGGATCGTCTGCCACCGGCTCGCTCCGTCCACCTCGGCCGCCTCGAACAGATCCTTCGGCACGCCGATCATCGCCGCGATGTACAGAATGATCGCCTGTCCGACGTTGGTCGCGAACGTGACGAAAATAATGACCGGCATGACCGTCTTGCTGCCGCCGAGCAAATTCACCTGCCCTGCTCCCGCTTCACGCGCCAAGTACGAGATGAGGCCGCTGGCCGGATTTAGGAGAAAGCTCCATACCATGCTCATGACGACCATCGACACCATGACCGGAATATAATAGCTGCCCCGGATGAACGAGACGTATTTGGCATTCTTGTCGAAGACGGCGGAGGCCGCGAACAACGAGAAGCCGACCGTCAGGAGGACGATGCAGACGACGAAGACGACGGTGTTCAGCAGCGCCTTGAAGAAGACCGGATCGCTGAACAACGCGGCGTAATTGTCCAGCCCGACGAACCGCTCGTCCTGATAATTGATTTGATACAAGCTAAGCCGAATGCCCTCGACGATCGGATAGACGAGGAAAAGCAGGAAGATCGCCATTTGCGGCAGAATGAACAGGTAACCGGTGAAGTTCGCTTGAAGCGCTTGTTTGCGTAATCGCATGTTGTCTTCCTTTCCCGGGGAGGACGGATGCCAGCGGCAATGAAATGCGTTGGCGTCAGCGGCTCCCCGCGTAGGATGGGGATGGCTAGATGTAGAGTTGAACCCGTGTACAACGAGCGGCAGGATCGGTTGCATCCTTCGTACCGCTCGCGCGATTGATGGGAGACGGAATGCGCACTTACCCCGCAGGCCATCCGCTAGCGTTCGGCTGCATGCAACCTGCAGCAAACCCGCTCTCCAATCGTGCTACTTGCTGCCGAAAATAACCGAGCTCGCCTTGTTCGTCTCGATCACTTTATTGCCCGCCGCCTGATAGTCCTTGATCGCCTGCTCCGGCGTCTTCGCCCCGGTGTACAGCGCCTGCAGCTCCGGATAGAGCACCTCGCGCAGCTGGCTGTAGCCCGGCACGTTGCCGGTAAAGTTGAACAAGTATTTCGCATTGGCATCATAGGCAACGAACAGCGGGTTCTCGCCCTTGAACGCCTCGGCGACCGAGCTGCGGACCGGAATGCCGTTCTTCGACGACTTCGTAAGCTCCGGATCGGTGGAGAAGAACTTGACGAAATCTTTCGCGACCTCGATCCGCTTCTCGTCCTTCGTCTGGAACACGCTCGCGCCGACGACGTACGTGAACGTCAGCGGATCGCCGCTCTCCGACGGGATGTTCGCCAGGCGCGCATCGAACTTCGGCGCCTTGCCGCTCGCCATGTCCGCCTTGGCATTCGCGTACAGCACCGGGTTCGTGAAGCTGATCGCCAGCTGCTGGTTCTGGAACATGCCGTTCGCGTCGTTCGACGAGACGGATTCCGGCCCCGGGTTCGTGTAGCCCGCGTCCTTGATCGACTTCAGCCACGCCGCCGCTTTCGCGCCGCTTGCGTCGTCCAGCGCGATGTTGCCCGCCTCGTCGAAGAACTTGCTGCCGAACATGCGCAAGTACGCGAGATTCCACGTATCGCCCTGGTTGTTCACCGCGTAGAGCGCCATCGGGTAAGCGCCGGCATAAGGCGTCTTCGGCAGCTTCTCTTTCAGCGTCTTCAGAATGCGCTCGTAGTCCGCCAGCGTCCACGTCTTGATCTCATTCTCGCCGCCAACGTCGCTCGCAAGGCCCGCCGCGCGGAACATGTCCGCGTTGTAGACGAGCGTGCCCGGATTGTTCTGGAACGGGTAGAAGTAAATATCGTCGCCGAACGTGACCGAGCTCCAGTAGTTGTCCGCGATGTCCTGCTTCGCGGCGTCGTCCACGATGTCCGTCAGCGGCACGAGCGCGCCGCGATGGACGTAGTCGCCCATGGCGAAGACGCTCTCGAAGAAGACGTCCGGCGGCGTCCCGCCGCTCAAGTTCACGTTCAGCAGCTGATCCCGCTGGTCGCCCGCGATGACCTCGACGTTCACCTTCGCGTCGTACTTGTCGTACTGCGCCGCGAACTTCTCCGCCGCATGCTTGAAGAAGCTGTCGTAATCGGCCCCCTCCTCCGACGCGTCGAGCACGCCCTTCCACTGCGGCGTCAGCCATACCTTGATCTCGACCTTCTCCTTACCGTCCGATGCTCCTCCGCCGTTGTCAGCAGCGGTGTTCGAGTCTCCTCCGTTCGAGCACCCCGCCAGCAATACCGTGAGTGCGGCCGCAACCGCGAGAATCCGTGTGCGCTTCATGTTCGTGTCCCCCTGGTCTGAAGTTCGATTGGTTGTGCACGCCTACTAAATGCCGGTCAATCGCCGCTCGGCCATGCCTGCTGGCGGTCGATGCGGGGAATGGCCCGGCACATCGATGCGATCGCGGCCAGTTAGGCTTCGCGATACCGAAGCGCAAGCGCATCGATCGCGGCGGCGATGCCGTCAATCCGCTCCGCGTCCGCCGGCGAGACATCTTCGAGCGGGGCCCGCACGCCGCCGATATTCACGCCACGGCGGCGAAGCACCTCCTTGATGGCCGCATACATCGAGCCGTCCTGCGAGCAGAGCGCGACAATGATGTCGTTAATTTCGCTCTGCAGCTTGCCCGCCTCTTCGAAGCGACCCTCGCGCACGAACTTGTCGGCTGCAAGGAACAGCTCCGGCATCGCCGCGTACGTGCCTCCGATCCCGGCGGCCGCGCCCATGATCCGGCCCGCGACGAACTGTTCGTCGGGACCGTTGAAGACGACGACCCGATCGCCGCCCGCCGATTTGAAGCGTTCGATGTCGAGCGCCGGCATGGAGGAATTTTTGACCCCGATGACTTTCGGATTGGCGAGCAGCTGCCGGAAGACGCCCGGCGTCAGCGTGTAGCCCGTGGTCTGCGGGATGTTATAAATGATGAAAGGCAGCTCGGTCGCCTCCATGATCGCCGTCCAGTACCCGATGACGGCCGAGTCCGGCAGCTTGAAATAAATCGGCGGAATCGCCGAAAGCGCGTCGTATCCAAGCTCCTCCGCATGCCGGGCCAGCTCGATGCTGTCTCTGGTCGAGGGTGCACCGACATGGGCGATGAGCGTCATTTTCCCTTTGAGATGGCGGGCTGCATAAGCGAGCGCCTGCTTGCGCTCCTCCAGGCTGTGGTAGATGCATTCGCCGGAGCTGCCTCCGACATAGACGCCCTGCACGCCCTTCGCATACAAGTAATCGGCCAGCGCAGCCGTGCGCGATTCCGAAATGTTCCCCTGATCGTCGTAACAGGCGTAGAACGCCGGAATGATGCCGTGAAATTTGGTCAAGTCCATGATGTAACCTCCGTTAGTGGGGTTGATGAAACAGTTGCTTGTTTTCGATAGATGAACATAAATGTCGGTTGCCGAAATGTTAAGTACTCGAAACGGTCGGATGGCCGGATCGCCGGATGGCCAGTATTGAGTGCGCCGAACGATTGGATGGCCGGATGCCCTATACTTATTGCGCCGAATAACCGGATGAGCGGTTGCCGTCATACAAGGGACGGCGAGCACGTCTTCCGTTCCACCATGCGCGAAACTAAGGACGCCTCGCTCTCCCCTTGCTCGATTAAACGTCTTGTTCGGTATGACCTCGCCTTACGGCGATTCGATCCACGCTTTGTTCAGACGGGCCAGCGCGATTTTGCTCGCGGCCGGTTTTTCGTAGAAGACGAATATCGTCTTGTCCGGGGCGACCGCGATATCGGAATACCCGTTATTCCCCGCGTAAATTTCCTTCGACCGATACCAGGTGGCACCGTCGTCGCTGCTCATCCGAATCGTCATGTTCGTGCGAGACGATACATGTGCGGGATTCGTGAACAGGATCGTGCTCGCATCGTAGCGCTGCAGGCTGGCCGCGACGATCGGATCGATAAGCGTCGTGTCGGAATACGGCGTCGACCACGCTCCGGTCGGACCGCTTGCGACCGAGACCGCCCGGTAGTCGCTGCCCGGATTGCGCATGTTCGCCATGAGCCGGCCGTCCGACAGCTCCACCATCATGTTCTCGTGGATTCTCGTATACCCGCTCGGGTTCGGCACGAGCGATCCGGCTTGCCACGTCGCGCCGCCGTCCGTGCTGTAGATCGTCGCCACCGTGCTGTTCGTCCAGTTGCTCGTCGTCAGGTAGATAGGCACGACCAGCGTTCCATTGGTCATTTGGAAGCCGTGCCCCGGCCCCATGCCCGCGCCGGATAGCCCGGCGAAGTAATAGGGACTGGCGGTATTTTTGTACGCGTTCAGCACGGAGGTGATGTCTCTCGCCGCGCCCCAAGTCAGCCCGTTATCCGTGCTCGTGCGAATGAAATATTGGCAATTGCCCCATACCCAACGCCCCCACAGCAGATGAACGGTATTGCCCGTATTCTCGGCGAGCAGCATCGGATTCATCTCCGCGTTGCCAAGCGATTTGCCGGGCGACAGGATGACCTGCTCGGAGAAGGTGACGCCGCCGTCGGTGCTGCGCTTCAAGACGAGATCCGTTGGCGTCTGGTCCCCGCCCGATCTGGCTTCCGCCACGGCCAGAATGGTGCCATTCGCCGTGGAGACGATGCTCGGAATCCGATACTGCGCATAGCCTTTGCCGTCGCTCGTATCGAAGAGGATCGTCTCCTCGAACATCGCGCTCAGCATGTTGATTTGGCTCGCATTCAGCGACGCCGGATACACCGCGACGTACGCCATGCTGCCGGTGTAGTACCATTGGCCGCCGCCGTTGTCGGCATTGCGCCCGATCCACAGCCCATTCAGCCCTTGAGCGGCGGCGAAGAACGCCGTCGAGGATGAGGATGCGCGCTGCTGTCCGTCGACGTAGATTTTCGTGCCGGACGCGTCGACGTTCAAGATGGCGGTGTGCCAGTTGTTATCGTTCATTTTGCCGGAGGCGCTCAGCTGCGTCGCGTAGTTGCCGTTCGTCCGATTCTCGAAGTACACGGTGCCGTTATTCATCGTCAGCGACACGTTGGTCGAAGGCGCCGACGTGTTCGAAGCGCTCAGGAACGTCTGCGCTTGACCGGTGCTCGGCGACTTGAATTTGACGACGATCGCGCCTTGCGTGAGAGCGGAGACGGAGGCGAGGTCAGCCGTCCGGTCGATGTATTCCGTCGTGCCGTCGAAGGCGCGATTCACCGAGGCGGACAGCGCCGCTTGAGGCAGCAAGCCGGCGGATTCCATCGCTTCGGCCTGCGACCAGGCGCGGTTGTAGACGTCCACGTACGCCAGATCGCCGGCGTAGTACCACTGACCGCCGCCATTGTCGGCATTGCGACCGGCCCACATCCCATTGAGACTCGTCACGTTCGCGAAGAATGCCGTAGACGATGTACTGCCCTTCAGCAAGCCGTCGACGTAGATGCGCGTGCCGGTAACGTCCACGGACAGCACTGCCGTATGCCACGCGCCGTCGTTGAACGTGCCTGCCGCGCTAAGCTGCGTCGCGTATACGCCGTTCTCGCGATTCTCGAAATACACTGTGCCGCCGTTCATCGTCAGCGACAGGTTGCTCGACGGATCGGCGGTGTGCGAGGCGCTGAAGAACGTCTTCGCCGCCGCCGTGCTCGTCGTCTTGAAGCGGACGACGATGGAGCCTTGCGTAAGCGGAGCGACCGCGGCGATATCCGCCGATTTGTCCACATAGTCGCTCGTGCCGTTGAAGGAACGGTTCAACGTATACTGGAGCACCCGGCCATCTGTCGGCGCGGCTTCCGATACGTAGGGCGTAAGCGATAATCCCGCGACGAATACGGTGAAACAAACGATCCAGCGAGCGGCATGCGTGAGTCTGCCAAACTTCATCCCAACATCTCTCCCTTACTCATCGTTTGATTGCTCGGACGTGCGCGAATACGAATACTCACCTCCTTTCGCCGCGGGTAAGGGAGGATGTGGGGAGGGTCGCGGCGGACTTGACGGATTTTAGCGCGCTGGAAGTCACTATTGCGGGCTGGCACTCCGCTTTCGCGGACGTTAGCACGCTGGAAGTCACTATTGCGGGCTGGCACTCCGCTTTCGCGGACGTTAGCGCGCTGGGAGTCACTATTGCGAGCTGGCACTCCGCTTTCGCGGACGTTAGCGCGCTGGGAGTCACTATTGCGGGCGGACTCGCCGCTATCGCGGACGTTAGCGCGCTTGGAGTCACTATCGCGGGCTGGCACTCCGCTTTCGCGGACGTTAGCGCGCTGGGAGTCACTATTGCGAGCTGGCACTCCGCTTTCGCGGACGTTAGCGCGCTGGGAGTCACTATTGCGGGCTTGCCGGCCACACTATCTCCAATAGTCAGTCCTTAGCCTACTATTGCGCGCCATTCCACCTCGGCCACCGGCAATAGTCGGCCACAGCCCACCGCGCGCCGCCTTACCGCCGCTACCCTTTGACCGCCCCCATCGTGATGCCCTGCGTGAATGCCTTCTGGAATAGCAGGAAGATCAGGATCATCGGCAGCGAAGCGAGCGCCGCGCCCGCCATCAGCACGCCGTATGGCGTCGTGTACTCGCCCTGCAAGGTCGCCAGCCCCAGCGGCAGCGTCATCATCGACGTCGACCGCGTAATGATCAGCTGGCTGAAGTAGTCGTTCCACGCGTTGATGAACGTGAAAATGGCGAGCGCCCCGAGCGCCGGCTTCAGCAGCGGCATAATGATGCCGTAGAACAGCCGCAGCTCCGAGCAGCCGTCGATCTTGGCCGCCTCGATCAGCTCGCCCGGAATCGTCTGCGCGAACTGCTTCATCAGAAACACCCCGAACGGCCAGCCGAGCGCCGGCAAAATCAGACCTTGATACGTATCGATCCAGCCGAAATCGGCCAACATCGTGAACAGCGGCACCAAGATGACCTGCTTGGGCAGCGCCATCGCCGAGACGAACAGAATAAAGATGAGTTTGCGTCCCGGGAACTGCTTCTTCGCCAGCACGTACCCCGCCATCGAGGCGGTGAGACAGACGCCAACCATCTCGCTGGTGGCCACGAAGAAGCTGTTGAAACCCCATTTCCACACCGGGTTGTTGAACAGCACCCGGAAATTATCCAGCGTCGGCTCGAGCGGAATCCACTCCGGCGGAATGGCGACCGCGACGTTCTGTACCTTGAAGGCGCCGGTAACGATCCAGTAGAACGGGAAGATGAACAGCAGCGCGCTGATGACGAGCAGTACATTGGCCGCGATTTTGCCGAAGCCAAGTTGACTTCGTTTTCGCCGCTCGGCCGCTGCTCCTTCCCGTTCCCCGCCATGCCGGACTTCCATTAATGCACTCATTGTGATGTCCCTCCTGACTTGCTGTCTGCTGCGCACGCGAGCGCGAACTTATCGCTTTAGCCGAATATCTGGAATCAATACTCCACGTCGCTGCCCAAATATTTGAACTGAATAACCGAGATGATGCCGATCACGATCGCCAGCACGACGCCCATCGCCGACGCGAGGCCGAAGCTGCCGAGCATGAACGCCTGCTCGTAGACGCCATACATGACCGTCGAGGTCGCGTACATCGGACCGCCGGAGGTAAGCAACTGGATGATCGCGAACACCTGGAACGTATTGATCGTCGTGATGACGATGATGTACAGGTTGGTGGGCATGAGCATCGGCCAGATGATTTTGCGGAAAATCTGCCCCGCGCTCGCCCGGTCGATCTGCGCCGCTTCGATGTACGAGGCCGGAATATTGCCCAGCGACGCGACGTACAGGATGATCGGCTGTCCGACCGAGGTCGTAATGAGCACGAGGATGATTGCCAGCAGCGCCGTGCGCGTATCCCCCAGCCAGCCGATCGGCTCCGCCCCGAACAAGCTCGTGATGTAGTTGAGAATGCCGTAATTCGGATGGTAGATGGACGCCCACACGACGGTGATGCTGACGACCGAGGAGACGGCCGGCAAGTAGAACACGCCCCGGAAAAACGACCGCTGCATCTCCGACTTCTTGTAGATCGTCATCGCCACGAAGATCGAGAACAGCACGACGGCGGGGACCGCGACGAGCACGATCAGCATCGTGTTCCACATCGATTTGGCGAACACGTCGTCATGCAGCAGGACGTTGAAATTGCGCAGGCCGACGAACTCGAAATCCCGCAGCGTGTAGTCGAAAAAGCTGATGTAGATGCCCTTGAGCATCGGGAACGCGACGAACAACAGGAAGAACCCCAGCGCCGGCAGCAAGAACAAATAACTCGTCAGCCATTCGCGCCAAATATACCGTTTTCGCCTGAGAACCGCTCCAGCCACGAAATTCCACCCCTTTTTGCGTATGACAAAGAGCAGCCCACCGCTTGGCGCGCTGCCCTATGCCTTGCTTATGATGTTTGATGAGCGCCGCTTGGGAAGCGAAGGGCGCTCGGCGGCTGGCGGGTAGCCAACCGCCGCGCCTTAGCTCGCCGCGGCAAGCCGGCTTCGCTTCCGCGTCTTACTTGGCGACGGATGCCTTCGCCTTGGCGATCGCGGCATTCGCCTTCTCGGCGAAGCCGTCCAGCGCTTCTTTGCCGGTCGCTTGACCGAGAATGGCGCGCTGCAATTCCGGGAACCAGAACGTGCGAATCTCCGCGTAGCCGTCCGCGATCGTCGGCGGATCGGTGATGAACTGGCGGGCCAGCTCGGAGTAGGCGTACTCCGGATCGTCGTATAAGCCGGTGATGGAGTTCCGGACGGACAAGCCGCCGGTCTGAATCAGGCTTTTCTTGCCCCACTCCGGATCGTTCGCGATGAAGTCGATCAACTTCTTAGAGGCCGCGATTTTGGCCTCGTCGTCGTTATTGAAGATGGCCATGCCGCCCAAGTACGGCTCCAGCTTCGGCTTCGAACCGTCGAGCGTCGGGAACGGCAGCAGCACGTCCTCGAACTGAGCTTTCTTCAGCGGCGCGTTCTGCGCGCGCAGCACTGCGGAATAGTTGATGCTGAAGGCGAGCTTGCCCTGGAGGAACAGGTCGTTCACGTCGCCAGCGGCAAGCGAGGCGGCGCCGCTTACGATGAGCTTCTCCTTCGACGCTTGCGCAAGCCAGTCCAGCGCCGCGGCCGCGTTGTCCGTGTTGATCGCGACCGCGCTGTTGTCCTCGTTCAGGAACCGGGAGACGCCGAGGTTCGCCAGATAGGCGCGCGTGCCTTGGTCGCCGGCTTGGCTCTTGGCGTAGAAGCCGGATGGAATGACGTCCGGCGCCTTGTCCTTCACCGCCTGGAGCGCCTTCTTGTATTCGTCGAACGTCCACGTGCGGTCCGGCCGATCAAGCGGCAGCAGATCCAGCGCGCCGATCTTCTCGAACACGGTTTTGTTAACGGCCATCATGAACGGCGCGGTGTTGATCGGATACATGTACGTCTTGCCGCCGACCATCGATTGCTTCCAGAACGCCTCCGCGATGTCGCCGCGCACTTCATCCGTCACCATGTCGTCCAGCGACGCCAGCAAATCCTTCTTCGCCCAGTCGATAATTCGGCCTGGCGCGTCATAGATAACGTCTGGCGCGGAGTTCGTCGCGATGGCGACGTTCAGCTTCTGCGGACCGCCGTCGAAGGTGATCATCTCCAGGTTGACCTTGATGTCGGGATATTTCGCGTTGAACGCCTCGATCAGCTGTTTCTCGTACTTGCCCACTTCGCCGTCCACCGGTTGGTAGGTCGGGAAATTCCACCACGTAATCTCCACCGGCTTCGCCTGCTCGGGCTCCGGCTTGCTCGCCTCGCCTGCCGTGTTAGCCGCATTGCCCGCCTTGTTGTTGCCTGCGGCGTTATCCTGCCCACCGGCGCCGTTGTTCGTGCCGCCATTGTTCGAACTGCAAGCCGCCATGACCATCGTCATGAGCGAGATGGCGATGAAAGACGCGATTCTTCTCTTTCTTGCTGCCACTGCTGATCCCCCCAGCGATTCATATGTCGAAATGATTGGCCATCTCATCTCTTGTACCTAATCTTAGATCAAAGTCGCCCTCCGATGAATCCCCGTCCTTTTACTTTGAAGGTCCATTTTTGACCTGTTGCCGATCTGAGGCGAAAAATAGCGATTGATCTACCATGATGGCAGATTGTCTCCGGTATAATAGTCGTAATAGACAGCGCTTCCGCTTCGGGAGCGCCAATCATTCAACTGGGGGCGCGCACCATGTACACACTGATGATTGTCGAAGACGAGCCGCTCATCCGCGAAGGCTTGAAGCATTACTTCCCATGGAGCGAGCTTGGCGTGACGCACATAATAGAGGCGGAGGACGGCGCGCAGGGCGAACGGCTCGCGCTGCGCGAGACGCCGGACCTCGTCATTACCGACATCCGCATGCCCGAGATGGACGGACTGACGATGATCGAACGGCTGCGGCCGCAGCTGCCTTCGGCGGTGTTCGTCATTTTGACGGGCTACAACGATTTCGAATATGCCCAAAAAGCGATCCGGCTCGGCAATATTCAGGCTTACCTGCTCAAGCCGCTTGAATACGAAGACAGCCTCGCCACCGTGAAGGCCGCCCTCGCCAAACTGCATCAGCGCCAAACGGAGGAGCTTCTAATTAAGGGAGCGGAACTGCTCCGGCTGGAACGGCGGCGCGCGCAGGAAAGTCTGGTCGTGAAGCGGCTGCTTGAGGAGCCCGGCTTCGATCCGACTCCGGCGCTGCTATCCATTGGTCTCCCCGACCCGGCAGACGGTCGTAGCCGACGGTATGCGACTCTTGTGGCGACCGCGCCGCCGCCGAGCGGCACATTGCCCTCACCTGATGACGAATGGACAGCCGCCGCCGAACGGTTCATCGCCGACCATGCCAACCGGCTGCTCGGTACGGCGGAAGGCGTTCAGTTCCTCGCTTACATCCGCGGGGGCAAGCTGTTCGTCCTGGCGTTATTCGATACGGAAGCCGAGACAGCCAACCTCGGCCGCCAGGATGCGAAGCATCCTAACTCCCCGAACCTTGCGTTCGCGGATGCGGCAGCGGCGCTAGCCTCGCTTAACCGCGTTCGCGCCGAAGCGGTCTACATCGCCGCAAGCGGCCTCGTCGCAACGACGGCGGAGCTTCTCCAATCGTTCGCGCAAACGGAGCTTGCGCTCTACAGGCGCTACTGGCAGCCTGACGTTTATCTGTTCCGCGCGACTTCGGCGGTTGCGCCGCCTTCGCCCGAGACGCAACCGACGCCGCTTGCTCCGCGGGACAAGGAGCTGCTGCAGGCGCATCTGCGCCAAGGAGACGCAGCAGCCGCGCGCGAGCTCCTCATGGGACTGGCGGAAGCCTCCAGGCAGCTGCCGGACAATACGTCGCCGGACCGCTGGCTTGCTTCGCTCCAAGAGTTGGTCAGCCTGACGCTTCGTCATGCCCACCAGCACGGCATCGCCGTAGAGCAGTTCGCCAGCGGCAAAATGCTGACGCTTGCGTTCGCGGACGATTTCGCCACAGCCAGGGATATGTTCGCCTGGCTCGCCGACTGGACGGACCGGCTGATCGCGGCGAACCCATCCGGGCCCGAAGCGCAAGCCGTCGGCGCGGACGCGCGCGTGTTCGCGCAGATCGAGCAGTTCGTCCGGCAGCATATCGACCGGGAGATCACGCTCCAGATGGTGGCCGACCGCTTCTTCTATAATCCGTCGTACCTCAGCCGCCTGTTCAAGACGAAGCTGAACAAGAATTACCTCGTCTTCGTCGCCGAGATCCGCATCCGTTACGCGCAGGAATGCCTCAAGGACCCGAACTTGTTCATTACCGACGTGTGCGCAATGTGCGGGTACAAGAGCTACAAGCATTTCGTGAAGACGTTCCGCGGTATTGCCGGCATGACGCCGACCGACTATCGGAAACAGCTGGGGATCGGGTCATGAGGGGGCTGCTCCAGCTGCTGCTCCGCCCGTTTCGGTTCAAGCGTGTCAACCGGCAAATTTTCGTGCTGACGATCGTCGTCATTACGCTCCCGCTTGCGCTCATGTCCGGCGTTATCTATCTGTTCACGCTGCAGGCGGTCAAGAGCGAGTACCAGAATAGCGCGACGCTCATTCTCAACAACCTCTCGTTCAACATCGACCAATATTTGCAGAGCATCGAGAAAGGCACGCTGACCGCCCAATTGGACAACCGGCTGCAAGACTCGCTCGAGAGCTGGCTGCTCCATCCGGAGGTCGACGTCAGCCAAAGTCTGCAGTACGGCGAAGTCATCGAGCAGTTCGTCAGCACGATCGAGATGACGATCAAGAACGTCGACAGCGTGCAAATTTATTCCGCCGGCCGGGTGTTCTACTCCGCCAACTTCGATCGCTCCAGCTACGAGGAGACGAATTTCACGAACGAAACCTGGTACAAGCAGACGCTCGCGGCCAAGGGGAGAATCGTCATTTTCGGCACGCATACGCCGTTCCGCCGCACCGCGGAAGATGAACGCCAACAGGTCATCTCCATCGCGCGCGTCATTAACAAGACCGGCACGAAGCAGCCGCTAGGCGTCATGCTCGTCGATATCCGGCTCGACTCCTTGCAGGAGATTCTCGCGCTGTCGGAGAACCGCAATCACAATTTCCTTATCGTAGACAACAAGGGCAGCTACGTGTATGCGTCGGGAACGGATAAGACGGGGGGAAGATACGCTGCGGACGCCACGATACTCGCGCAGGTGAAGGGAAGCGAGACCGGTAGCTTCTACGCGCCCTTCGGCGGCGAGCGTTCCTTCTTCAATTTCGTCACGTCGCCGTATTCCGGCTGGAGGGTTATTCAATACATCGAGGAGCGCGAGATGACCAAGGACGCGGAGCGGCTGCGGCTGATCCTGCTCGTCTTCGCGTTCTGCTCGCTCGGCGTCGCGCTGCTGTTCCTGTTCCTGCTGTCGGTGCGGGTGACCAAGCCGATCATCCTGCTCAGCCGTCAAGTCCGGGCAGTCGGCCTCGGCAATCTGGACGTCCAGCTGAAGACCGATCGCACGGACGAATTCGGCGTATTGTACAACGGCGTCCGCAAAATGACCGAGGACCTCAAGGCGCATATCGAGCGTTCGTCCATGACCTTGGCGCAGCAGCGGATGGCCCAGTACGGCGCGCTCAAAAGCCAGATCAACCCGCATTTTCTCGCCAATGCGCTCGAATCGATCCAGATGAAAGCGGTCATCGCCGGCCAGCGGGATATCGGCGAGATGGTCGGGCTGCTCGGCCGGCTGTTCCGCAGCCATATCCAGACCGGCAAGGAGGTCGTGCCGCTGAACGAGGAGCTGGCCACCATCCGGCTGTACATCAAGGTGCAGCAGATGCGTTTCGGCGACAAGCTCCGGTACGAGGAGGAGCTCGCCCCCGGGACGGAGCAGACGCCGGTGCTGCATTTTGCGCTGCAGCCGATCATCGAGAACGCGATCGTGCACGGATTGGAGCGACGCCGCGGCAGCGGACAGCTGACGGTATCGACTGAGGTCGAAGGCACGCTCATGCGCATCGTCGTCCGCGACGACGGAGCCGGGATGGACGAAGAGCGGCTGGCGGCGATTCGCAGCCGGCTGGCGGCCCCGTCCGATACGCTCGACATGGATCATATCGGGATCAAAAACGTGCATGACCGAATTCGCTACTATTTCGGAGAGCGGTACGGACTGGACATCTACAGCGCCCCCGGGGAAGGGACGCGCGTCGTCATTCGGGTGCCCGCGGGCGCGTAAGGGGGACCGCTGCATACCGTCGATCGTCCAACGTCTACCGTCAAAAACATCAGCAACAGGTTCCTCCTCTCGGAAAAAAACGAAAAACGCGCGTGCCGTTAAATCGGTACGCGCGTTTCTTATTTGGCGTTGTGAGGTCGCCGCACCTGGACAGTTGTTCCCATTAGTCTCGTTCACGCGCCGGAACAACCGCCTCGCTCCGATTTCATAGCCCGTCTCCCAGCGCTCGCCTAACCGGAAGCGTGATCCAGTAGCCGGTATAGTAGAACGTTTCGCGCAGCAGGAAGGGCAGCTTGCTCTTCGTCGTTCGGTAAGCCGACGTTTGCGTTGGCGAGGCGTACGCCTCTTCCATGCCCGCATGCTTGGCCATGACCATCGCGCGCTTCATATGCAGCGGATCGCTGACGATCGTCCACACGCGCACCCCTTCCTGAACGCCGATCTCGTACGCGTAGGACATATTTTGCTCCGTAATGGTCGACTTGGTCTCGATACGGATCGCCGACGAAGGGACTCCTTGCCCAATCGCGTAGCTGCGCGCCACTTCGGATTCCGCCTGATTGCCCGCATCCGCCCGACCGCCGGTCAAGATCAGCAGCTTCGCATAGCCTTCCTTGTACAGACGGACCGCATGGTTGACCCGCTCCCTGAGCACCGGTGACGGCTCGTCGCCCCACGCGGCAGCGCCAAGCACGACTGCCGCATCCGAACGGACCATTTGATTCTTTTCCCCATACGTCCAAATTGCGAATGCCGCATAGGTGGAGAAGCCGAGCAAGGCGACTACTGCGGCGATCACAAGCCGAAGCGACCATCTGAGCAGACGATTGTAAGGTTTCATCATATTCTTAATCTCCTTGCAAAGTCATGTACGGTCCGTCATAGCTGCATGTTCGTCGCACTCGTCTCGAAACGCGCGCCATCATCGGCTCCAGCCTGCCATTGCCCCTGCTCCCCCCTGCTCCTGCTTCCCGCGCCGCCTAGAAGAACCATAACGTCAGCGGCACCGACAGGAGCGTCAACACGACGCCCATCAGCCCCATCGCAAGGCCCGAATACGCGCCCTGCGTCTCGGAGTCCCGCATGACCTTGGCCGTGCCGATGCCGTGCGCCGCGGTGCCGACCGCAAGCCCGATCGCCTTGTCCCCGCGAATGCCGATGAGCCGGAGGAACGAGACGCCGACGAGACTGCCGAACAAGCCGGTCAGCACGGTGAATACCGCCCCCAGCTCGGGGACGCCTCCGTACAGCCGAACGAGCTCGATGGCGATCGGGGTCGTCGCCGATTTGGGCATCATCGCCGCGGCCAGCGCCCTATCGCCGCCCAGCAGGAAGACGATCCCTGCATTCGCTGCCAAGCTAACGACGGCGCCGAATACGACGCCGAAGAGCAGCATCTTCCACTCCGCCATAATGCGCTGCCAGTTGCGGTACAGCGGCAGCGCAAGCGCCACGGTCGCCGGTCCGAGCAGGAACGTAATCCATTGTCCGCCGTTATTGTAATCCTCGTACGGGATATCGAGCAGCGACAGGATCGCGATCAGCAGCGCGGAGCAGAGCAGCAGCGGATGAATGCGCCGGTATTTGCCGGACATATAATACGACAGCTCGAAAATGCCGATCGTCAGCGCCACGCCGAACACCGGCTTCGCCCATAATTCATGCCCCCACATGGTAATCCTCCTGCCGCGCCCGGTTCCGCCTGCGCGAGGTCATGACCGTCACCGCGCCGCCGGTAGCCGCCAGTACGCCGAGCGTGCCGAGGAGCACCGCGCCCGCTACGGGCAGCCAATGCGCCCGAATGATGGGGATATACATCATCACCCCGGCGATGACCGGGGCGAAGAACAGCATCATCCGCGAAAATAGCAAATCCGCCGCATCCTTGATCCAAGCCTCCTTCACCCAGCCGCGCAGCAGCGCGATCAAGAGCAGCAGCATGCCGACGACCTGCCCCGGCAGCGGCGCGCCCGTCGCGTACACGATGCCTTCCCCCGCCAGCCAAAAGCCGAGCAATATCGCAAAGCCTCTCATTCCCGTTTCCTCCCCAGCGGACAGCCCTCAGAAGCCTCATGTCTGAAGCCGCCTTCCACGTTATCCAACACACAGCCCCTATTATAGCGCGATTTACGCGATAGCCGGGATATTTTCGCGTACTGAGGCGGATTTACATTGCTTACCAAAGCGCCTATACTTCACCTAAAGCACGCTGCACCTCTTCGAAAAGGAAGTGAACGGACATGTCCGACCCGAACGCCCAATATGGCTTCAACGGCAAAACCTTCCCCTGCGCGACCGAGTTATCGATCGCGCTGTTATCCGGCCGGTGGAAGATGACGATCATTTGGAAGCTCAAGAACGGCAAGAAGCGATATGGCGAGCTGAAGGCGTCCATTCCGGGCATCACGCACAAAATGCTTGCCCAACAGCTGCGCGAGCTGGAGGAGATCGGCATCGTGCAGCGCTATGTGTATCCTGTCGTTCCGCCGAAGGTCGAATATGAACTGACTGGGCTGGGCGATGGGTTAGTCCCCATCTTGGAGCATTTGAACGAATGGGGCGAGCATTTTAGACTTCAGGAGCGCGAGGATATACTTTCCAATCGGTAAGTATTGCACCGATAAGTGCGTACTTACTTATTTTCAGCATCTATTGTATCGTAATAACAGAAAAACAAACCCGATACAGGAGATGATGCAAGATGAAAACATTAGTCGTGGTCGTTCACCCGAATTTGGCCGACTCCCGCATTAACCGTACCTGGACCGAAGCGCTCGAACAGCAGCCGATCAGCGTGACGGTGCATAAGCTGTACGAGGTTTATCCCGACCGGACGATCGATGTTGCCCGCGAACAACAGCTGCTGGAGGCGCACGACCGCATCGTCTTCCAATTCCCGCTCTACTGGTACAGCTCGCCGCCGCTCCTCAAGCAATGGCTCGACGAAGTGTTCCTCTACGGCTGGGCATACGGAACGGACGGCGGCAAGCTGAAAGGCAAGCAGTTCGGCGTGGCCGTCTCCACGCATGGACCGGCATCGGGTTATGCGGCAGACGGAGCGAACCGCTTCACGCTGCGCGAGCTGCTCCGCCCGTTCGAAGCGACCGCCCACTATGTCGGCGCCTCGTACTTGCCGATCTTCTCGCTTAGCGACGTGGACCACGTGACAGAAGCGGAGTTAGCGGGGAACGCGAAGGACTATGTCAAATTCGTGACGAACGAGCACGTTACGGTTTAACGAAAGGACCAAAGCTGCCTGCCCGCTTCATGCGGTTCGGCAGCTTTTGGCTTGTTGCGGATAACATCGCATGGCAGGCGGGCATGTCCTTGCTTGTATTGCATGCACTCCCCCGCCAAGCTGCACCGAAGCGCGATGCTGTCATACGTTATCGCCTCATCATCATGCTAGGCGGGTGGTTCCTTATAAAGTCGGCACGCGCCGTCTACGGCTATGTTTCTCCTGCTTCTTCATCCAGCGGCTTCCAAGGCTTCATATGCACGATACGGTCCGCGATTCCTGCCACATGTGCTTCGCTGCTCACCGGGATGAGGACCGATGCGCCAGCTTCACGCACAAGCTTCACGAATTTGCGATTATAAGGACTGAGCAAGTAATCGATGCCGTAGGATTCGATCCAAGGCGCGCAATAGAGTTTTTTCTGAAACGCATAGCCGATCGCAAGCGACGCTCGCCAGCGTTCCCCGCTGTTGAATTCCAGCGGACGATGGATGCGGCCATTGGCGGGATCGCGCATCTCGGCGCCAGACAGTTCGAACAACTCGGCGATGTCACGCAGCGTTAGGCTGCTTCCGCTTTGGGCCAGCCCGATCTCGATCTGATCCGCAACCGTCTTCACGCGCCTTAACAACCGCGTCAGCGCGTTCGGGTACGTCCGAAATTTACGGTAAGGAAATTCTGCCACGCCTTCGCCCATATAACACGACATGCGCTTTAAGATGGTATTGTCGGCTGGTGTTCCATTCACTTCTATTGTGCTATATGAGATGTTTAAATTCTCCGTCAACATAGGCTCGCGCCCGGCAAGCAGCCAACTGAGGAGCCATCCTCCTGAACCGATCGACCCGACGAGCCCGTATATTGTGCCCGGCACGATGGTCAGATTGAAGTCTCGTATGCTATCGATCATCTGAAAGTCATGAAACATTCGGGGCGTGCCATTGGTGTTCAAACTGCGAATTGGGATTTCCAAAGCTGTCTCCCCCCTTCCTCGATTGAAGCAGCGCTGCTAACTGATGCCCGTTCATTCTTCGCCGTTGGACGCTCTTCTCACCATTCGCCCCTTAAATCTTCTCCGGCGCCGCCAGACCGATCAACGACAACCCATTCCCCAGCGTGATCTTCACTGCCCGCACGAGCGCCAAGCGTGCGTTCCGCACCCCCTCCTCCTCCGCCATGATGCGGCATTCGTGATAGAAGCGGTTGAACGTTTGGGATAAGTCGATCAAATAACGCGCGACGATGGACGGCTCTAACTTGTGCATCGCCAGCTCCACCTTCTCGCCGAACAGCGACAGCTCCTTCACCAACCGCACGGTCGCGTCGTTCATCGGCAGTCCGGTCAACGCGGCATTGCTTACGATTCCATTAACTACGGTCCCGTTCAGCGAGGCTGTATCGGATGCTCGCCCGTCTTCGCGACCAATCACCACTACCTCACCCGCGGCATCCCCGCCTTCGCTGCCGATCGGCGCCGCTCCATCCGCGGCTTGCCCGCTCGCGAGCCCCGCGGCCTTCGCCTTCGCCAGCACGCTGCACGCACGCGCATGCGTATACTGCACGTAAGGACCGCTTTCGCCATCGAAATTGAGCACATCCTCCCATTTGAAATCGATGTCCTTGATCCGGCCGGAGCTAAGGTCGTTGAAAATAATGGCGCCCACGCCGACCTGCCGCGCGGCCGCGTCGAGGTCCTCGATCGGCTGCGGGCGGGATTCCATAATTTCGCGTGTCTTGGCGATCGCCTGATTCAGCACGTCCTCAAGCTTCAGCACATTGCCCCTGCGCGTGGACAAGCTCGCCCCTTCAAGGCTAACCCGTCCGAATGGTACGTGCACGAGGTCCTTCGCCCAGTCGCGGCCCATCAGCTCGACGACCTTGAACCATTGCGCGAAATGCAAGTTCTGCGCGTAATCGGTCACATAGATTGCTTTGCAGAAATCGTATACTTCTTTGCGGTACAGCGCTGCTGTAATGTCGCGCGTATGGTAGAGCGAGCTGCCGTCCTTCTTCAACATGAGCGCAGGCGGCATGTCGTACGCTTCCAGCCGGACAAGCCAAGCGCCCCCGTCCTCTTCCAGCAGCGCCTTCTCTCGCAGCTCAGCGACGACCGCTTCCATTCGGTCATTATAGAAACTCTCCCCCGCGTATGAATCGAAGAACACGCCGAGCAGCTCGTAGATCCGCCTGAACTCCGCCAGGCTGATGTCGACGAACCAGCGCCACAGCGCGAGCGCGTCCCCGTCGCCCTGCTCCATCCGAACGAACCAGCTCCTCGCCTCGTCTTCCAGCGATGGATTGCCGTCGGCCTCTTCATGAAACTTCACGTACAGGCGCAGCAGCTCGTCAATGCCGTCTTGCTCGACGGTCTGCGCATCGCCCCACAGACGATACGCCACGATCAGCTTGCCGAATTGAGTGCCCCAATCGCCAAGATGGTTGATGCCTACGCAATCGTAGCCGAGAAACTTATGGATCCGGTAAAGCGCATTGCCAATGACCGTCGAGCGCAGATGGGCGATATGGAATGGCTTGGCGATATTCGGCGACGAATAGTCGATAACGACTCTCGCGCCATCACCAATATTTCGCGAACCGTACCGCGTCCCCTGCGCCAGCGCTTCTCCGATGACGGACACCGCGAACCGCGCGCTGTCCAAGTAGAAGTTCAAATATCCGGAGACAGCCTCTATCCGTTCGACCTCGCCTAGATTGATCCGCGATTTCAGCTCCTCGGCGATCGCCTGCGGCGGCTTACGCAGCAGCTTGCTCAGCTTGAAGCATGGCAGCGACAGGTCCCCCATCTCCGGATTCGGCGGATATTCGATCAAACCCTCAATATTCGCCGCGTCAACGTTTTCGAGCAAATTCGTTATTTCCCGCGCAATAATGGCTTTGTACTTCCTCATGCTCCGCACTCCCCTTGTTCGATTAAACGCAAAAAAGGCCTCGTCTCCTAAGAGACGAGAGCCTGATGGATCCCGCGGTGCCACTCTAAGTGCCGTTCCCTATGGCACGGCCGCTCGATCGGGATAACGGCCCTTGACCGGATTCGCCTACGGCCGCGGCGCGGCGGTCGGCGAATCATCTCCCGGGTCCGCTTCCTCCTGGCGTGCGTACCGGCTTCCACCAACCCGGCTCGCTAAGACTGCACATCGCGGAGTACTCTCCCGTTCTTCAATGATACGGCTATCAACTTGGAGACTAAATTATCACAAAATTCACACATTAGCAATATGGATTTACTCCGTTAGGCTATCGCGCGATAGATCACGTACCCTTCCGCCGCATACGAAAGGCCGGCTGCTCCTCGGCAGCCGGCCCCTCCATCAAGCGTGCTTCCGCTTGTAATACGTAATGCCCAGCGCCAACGCCAGCACGGAACCCTTCACGATGTCCATCGCATAATACGGTACAGACAACATGACCAGTCCGTTCGATAGAATCCCGATGAGCACCGCGCCGACGAACGTGCCGAAGGCGTTCGGCTTGCCCGCCCCGAAGACGGAGAACCCGATGAACGCCGCCGCGACCGCATCCATCAGATAAGGCGCGCCCGCATTCACTTCCGCCGTCATAACCCGCGCCGCGAGCACGATGCCCCCAACGCCCGCGAACACCGCGGAGAGCAGATACGCAGCCAACCGATACCGTTTCACCGCGATGCCCGACAGCTTCGCCGCTTCCGGATTGCCGCCGATCATATACATGTAGCGGCCGTGCTTCGTGAAGTTCAAGAAGATATGCACCGCCACGACGACGACCAGCATGATAATGATGATCCACGGCACAGAACCGAGCTTCGAGAAGGCATCCGGAATGAGGCCTGTCGCGAAGTCGCCGCTTGGCATCACCATATTCTCCGAGATTGTCGCGCCCTTCGTATACGTCATCGCCACGCCTTGAATGACGAACATCGTCGCGAGCGTCATGAGCATGTCCTGAATGTTGAAGCTGGTCACCAAGAAGGCATTCAGAAGGCCGATCACGAGACAGACGACGATCGCGACCGCGATGCCGACGAACAGGTTCTGCCCGTGCCAGACGAACATCGAGATGACGACCGCGTTGGCCAGCGTCGCCGCGGAGCCGACCGACAGATCGAAGCCGCCGACGGCGAGCGAGACCGTCAGACCGATCGCGATAATCGTGACGATGGAGATGGAACGCAAAATATTGATAATATTAGACCCGTTCAGGAAGCCGTCCGCCATTGTGCCAAACACCGCCACCAGCACGAGGATCGTAAGGAGCGTCCCGTATTTGTATAACAACTCGACCGCGCCCAACGCGCGTTTTTCGCGAAGCCCATCCGCTGTTTTCATCTCGCCATGCCTCCCGTGCTGTAGAGCAAAATTTCTTCCTCGGTTGTATCCGTCGTCACCAGCTCCTTGCGGATGGCGCCGTCGTACATGACGTACATGCGATCCGTCAGTCCGAGCATCTCGGTCAGCTCGCTGGACGCGTACAGCACGCATTTGCCCTGTGCCGCAAGTCCCGCCACCAGCTCGTAGATGTCGCGTTTCGCCCCGACGTCCACCCCTTTGGTCGGCTCGTCGAATATGTACACGTCGGCATCTGCCAGCAGCCACTTGCCGATCGCCACCTTCTGCTGATTGCCGCCGGAGAGGTTGCGCACGAGCGCCCGCTCGCTCGGCGTCTTGATGCCCAGGCTGGCGATCATATCCGCCGACGCGGCCTTCTCCTTCTTACGGCTCAGCCATGTGCCGCCCGACGTCAATCGCGACAGCACCGCGGCCGTCAGATTGTTCCCGACCGATTCGCCGACGAAGACGCCTTCGCGCCGGCGTTCCTCCGGCACGAGTGCCAGCCCCCCGCGCACCGCATCATGAGGCGAACCGACCCGCAGCTTCCGTCCGCGCACGTAGATGTCGCCCGTCGCCGACGAAGACGCGCCGAACAGCGCTCGGCATAGCTCGGTCTTGCCCGCGCCGACAAGACCAGCCAGGCCGACGATTTCGCCCGATCGAACCGTTAGACTCACGCCGTTCACCTTACCCGGATCCGCGATATTCCTCGCTTCGAAGCCGACATCCCCGATCGCACGCGCCACCTGCGGGAACTGCCCGTCCATCTTCGCCCCGAGCATATGCTCGACGACCCGCTGCTGCGGAATATTGGCGATCTCATCGCGCACGACGAGCTTCCCGTCGCGCATGATCGTAATATCCTCGCAGATCTCGTACAGCTCCGGCAGCCGGTGGGAGATGAAAATGACGCCGACCCCCTCGGACTTCAACAACCTCACGAGCTTGAACAGCTGCGCGGTCTCGGCTTGGCTCAGCGGCGCGGTCGGCTCGTCCAGCACGAGGAAGCGGCATTCCAGCGTCATGGACCGGGCGATCAGCACCATCTGCTTCTCCGCAAGCGTCAGCTCCTGCACGAGCTTGCGTGTCGGCACCTGCACGTTCATCCGCTTAAGCACGGCCTCCGCCGACCGGTGCAGCTCGCCCCAGTTGATCCATTGGCGGCCCTTCATATCGTGGACTACGCGCTCGAGCATAATATTCTCCGCCACGGTCAAGTTGGGAATAAGGGCCGTATCCACCTCTTGATACACGATCTGGACGCCATGCCGCTTCGCGTCCTTCGGCTCGCGGATTGCCGCCTCCTCGCCATCTATCCGTATCGTGCCGGTATAATGCCCATAAGCGCCGGCAAGCACCTTCATTAGCGTCGATTTGCCGGCGCCGTTCGCCCCGATCAGGGCGTGAGCCCGGCCGCCATCGGCCGTGAAATCCACTTCGCTCAGCGCCTGCACCCCCGGGAAGGCGATCGAAATCCGTCTCATCTCAAGTCTTGCGGCCTGCTTCTTCACCTGTCTCGCCCTCCCCTATAAACAGGATAGAGCGCCCCTATCCATGAAGAATAGGAGCGCTTCTTAAGTTCAGTCCCGCTTCCGGGACCTATCGTTCAATTACTTGGCGTTCGCGTCTTTCAGCGCCTTCATCCAGTCTTCTTCGAAAGCTGTCGACTGGCCCCAGCCCGGAATAATGTCCGCCAGCGAGACCATGTTCACCGGCTCGGCGGATTCCGCAAGCTTCGCCTGCTCGATGTTCGCCGCTTCCAGGTCGTAAGTAGCCGGCGTCTCTTCGCCCGCGATCTTCTTCGCCAACAGGCGCAGGTCGACCGCGCCGATCATCTTCGGATCGACCGCCGCCGTGGACACCCACGGGCTGTTCTCTTCTTGCATCAGCTGCAGGTCGGCGTTGGAGACGTCGATGCCGTAAATTTTGATCTCCGTGCGTCCCGCTTCGACCAACGCGCGCGCCGCGCCGGTCGCGAAGGCGTCCCATGTCGCGAAAATGGCGTCGATCTCGCCTTTCGGGTGCTTCGCCAGCATCGCCGTGACGGCGTTCTGCGTCTCGACCGACGTGTTCGCCGTCGCTACGCCGAACCGCTCCACTTCTTTAATGCCCGGGTTCTTGGCGAGCACGTCCTGGTACACCGTATTGCGGCGCACCATCGGCGGGAAGCCGTCTACCCACAGGTAGACGATCTTCGCATCCGTGCCCTGCTCCTTCACCAGCTGGTCGAGCGCGAACTGCGCCAGCGCCTCGTCCTTCTGGCTCGTTAGCGTCACGCCTTCCACGTTCGCCAGATCGGCGTTCGAGTCGAATGCGACGACCTGCTTGCCTTTCTCGCGTAGCTTCTTCACCGCTTCGACCGTCGCCGGGTCGTCGCCGTGCGAGATGATGACGCCGTCATAGTCGCTGTCCGCCGCTTGCTCCAGCGCATCAAGGAATTTGGCCGTGTCGCCGTTCGCCGCGAACGTATCGACTTTAAAGCCGAGCGCCTCGCCCTCTTGCTTCGCGCCTGCCAGGAACTGCACCGTATGATCGTCTCCGCCGATTTTGCGAATGACTTTCACTTTAATCTCTTTATCTTTGATCGCAGCCGGCAAATTCGCGATTTCCGCCGTTGCTCCTGCCGCCGCCTCGCCTCTGCCGCCTTTATTGCCATTGTTGCCGCCGTTCTGCTGGCCGCAGCCGGAGATGACAATGACCGCCGCGAGCATAAGCCCGATCAGCCCCCGAAACTTCTTGTTCATACTAGAACCCTCCCATACCATTGCTTCTATGTAATACTAATACTAGTAATCCTATAGGATATATTTTAATGCGTCAATAACCTAAAGCTTTAATCGGCATGTCCGACGGCAAAGTTTAGAGAAATTACACAATTTCGAAAAATGACGATCATCAAACACCCGAAGACGCGCTCGGTCTCCCGTAGTGCGAAAGCGCGACAATGGCAGCTAGCTCGATGCGCGTAACGATCATGTCCAGACCATAATGCTGACTGTCCTCGCCTTTGACGTTCAACCAAAAAAAGAAGGGGTTGCCCCCTTCTAAACGGTCCTTCATTATGACGTCAGATGCTGATGTTGATATGCTCCAAGTTACCCGCGCGCCTCACTCAGCGCCTCAATCCCAAGCGCCAGCGAACCGCTCAAGCCCGCGTTGTTGCCGAGCCCTGGCGGTACAATGTAAGTATCGATCTGATCCAATATCGCGGCCGCGCTCACGTAACCGTTCAAGTTCCTTTTGACCTCGGCGCGGATAAGCGGGAATAGGTGCTGCTGCTGCATGACCCCGCCGCCTAGAATGACTTTCTTCGGCGACAATAGCAGAATCGTGCCGGTCACCGCCTGCGCGATATAGAACGCCTCGATTCCCCAAGCCGGATGGTCCGCTGGCAGCTCGTTACCTTTCGCCTTCCAGCGGCGCTCGATCGCCGGACCTGCCGCCATCCCTTCCAGACAATCGCCATGGTACGGGCAGCAGCCGGCGAAGTCGTCCTCGGGATGTCTGCGGGTGAGGACATGCCCGCCTTCCGGATGCACAAGCCCATGCACAAGTTTTCCTTCCGCATAGACGCCAACGCCAACGCCGGTTCCGACCGTGTAATAGACGCAGCTGTCCAGTCCCTTGGCCGCCCCCCATCTCGCTTCGCCGAGCGCCGCCGCGTTGACATCGGTATCCCAGCCGTATGGGACCGCGAACTCCCGCTTTAGCATCCCGACCAAATCAAAGCCCGACCAGCCCGGCTTGGGCGTCGTCGTGACATGTCCATAGGTCGGACTCGTCTTGTCGATATCGATCGGACCGAAGGAGCCAATGCCAATCGCCTCTACACCCTTGTCTCGAAAATATTCGATGACGTTCGCCATCGTAAGCTCTGGCCGCTCTGTCGGAAAACTTACGCGATCCTCGATCGTTCCATGTTCATCGCCAATGCCGCAGACGAATTTCGTGCCTCCCGCTTCTATCGCGCCAATACGCATTCCCATTGCCTCCTTTGTAGCCAGACCGCTCGATAGGGTTGTCCCGCGATCCATTGCTTCCTCTATATTACACGTCTTGGTCTCCATCTGGAATTGCAGCGTTTACCAATAGTTGCGACAAAAAAATCCCTCCGGACATTCAGTCCGAAGGGATCTTCATCGTGCGCGGCTAGCCGTTCACGAGCAGCGACTTGGATTCCATCGTCCGCAGCAGCATGACGGCCGCTTCGGCGCGGGAAGCAAGGCCGCCGCCGTTGAGGGCGTTCTGCGCGCCTTTCATCAAGCCGGTCTCCGCCGCATAGGCGACAGCCGTCCGTGCCCAACTAGGGATACGATCGCCATCCGCGAACCCGGCCAAGATCCGATCCGCCCGCCCTGCTGTCTGCGAGAGGTCGGCGCCGGTTGCGCGCGCGAACATGACCGCGAGTTCTTCGCGGGTAATCGAATCATTGGGCCTGAACTCGCCGCCGGCGCCTTCGATGATACCGAGCGCTTGCGCTTGGCGGACAGCGTCCGCATACCAGGCGTTCGCGTCGACATCGGAGAAGGTTGCAGCAGGATTCGCCGACAAGCGCCCCAAGGCATGCGCCAGCGTGACCATCATCTTGGCCGCTTCCGCGCGCGTGACTTGACGGTTCGGCTTAAATTCGCCCCCGCCGACGCCGTCCGTCATGCCGCGGCTCGCCAACACTTCGACATCCGCGCGGCTCCAATGTCCGTTCAGGTCGCTGAAACGAGGCTCGGCTGCCAGGACCGCGTAGGTACCCAGATTCGAGACGGTAACCGTTACGGTGCCGTTGTTCTTCCGAACAAGTCCGCCGATCAGCTTCCATTGTCCGTTCGGGAGCTGACCGTAAATGGCCAATTTCCGTGGATCAATACCGGCTGCCTGCTGCTTGTTGTACGAGAGCGTAATCTCGATCGGCTTGGAAGGCGCCGCCCCGGTCAGCTCGTAAGCCTCGGACGCTTGCTTCAGCACTGTTCCCGAGAGCGAGCCTACCGGCTTCTGCTTCGCGGCGATTGCCGACTCGGCGGAATAAGCGTAGGCCGGTACGCGAACGACGAGCTGCCCATCCAGCAGTTCATACGTTCCGCCGTTCGGTCCGGTCGAGATGGAGCCGGTTCCGGCATCCGGCTGTTGGCCATTGCCATTGCCGCCCGGTACGCCGCCGCCAGGAGTACCCCCTCCCGAGGTCCCGCCGCCACCGCCACCGCCAGATCCTCCGCCAGCGGACGTCGTTTGCTCCGTCACCTTCACGCCCGTCGAAGCATTGCCTTCGGAATCGACGGCGGTCAGCGTGATTTCATACTTCGTATTGCTCTTCAGGCCGGTAATCGCGTACGATTGCTTGCCTTTCTCCACCGTGGCCGAACCTTGCTGTTCCGCCGCGCCTTCCTCGCGCCATGTAATCCGAATATGCAGCAGATCGGCGAACGTTGGATCGGTCCACGTCAGCTTGAGTTTGTCGAGACCGGCTTCCGCTTTGACGTTCGTCGCTTCCGCAAGATTGCCTTGCGTCTGCGCCGTCGCCGTCACGCCATACGAGCCGTTATCCGCCTTGTCGAAGGCGGTCAGCGTGATTTCGTACGCCGTGCCGCTCTTCAAGCCGGCGATGGTGTGCGTCTGCATGCCTTTGGCAACCGTAACCGGTCCTTGGATCGCTTCCGTTCCTGCTTCGCGCCAGGTAATCTGTACGTTTGCCAGATCGGTCGCGGCCGGGTCGGTCCAGACCAGCGTAAGCGTATCGCGGCCCTGCGTCGTGCCGACGTTCGTCACGTCGAGCGGACCTACCGTGTCGGGAACGGTCTCCGCTGCGGCAAGCGTCGTCTTCATCATGACCGTCTCGGCCGTGTTGCCCGTCTCATCGACGGAACGGAAGGCGATCTCGTATTCCTTGCCCGTCTGGAGGCCGGACAGCCGCGCCCATTGCTGCCCTTTGGCAATTACGACGGTCTTGGCCGGCTCCTTGCTTCCTCTTGGCTTCCAAGCCAGCTCGATCTGTTTGAAGTCGATATCGGTCGGATCTTCCCATGCCAGCACGATCGCCCGTCGTTCCGCGAACGCCTCGGGATTCGTCACCGCCGCAGGTGCGGTCGTATCTACCGCTTCGACCGTCACCTGCTTCACGGTATCGACGCCGGAAGGGATATTGTTATAGCTCATCAGCGAACTGGAGGCCTTGATGGCATAGGTCGCGCCGGCCTGCATCATGGTCGACGGCGTGAACCGGATATGGCGAGCAACCTTCGCGCCTTGCCATTCGATCTCGTCGACCGCCGTGAACGTGCCTTCCACCAGTTTGCCTGCTTCGGTCCCCTCCGTTACGGCAACCCCGCCGGCTTCGACCGCATCCAGCCGCACGTGGCGGTCGAACATGAGGTCGATCGCGGAGCCGCCGGCTTTCGCATAAACGGTCGTTAGCGTGGAAGGCAAAACGGAGACAATCGGAATGTTAACATCGAAATGAGGCGGCGGTACCAGAAGCTCGTCGCTCTCCGCGGTCAGATAGCCTTCTTTCTCGTAG
The DNA here is from genome assembly GCF_042431225.1 of Paenibacillus aurantiacus. Classification (NCBI taxonomy): domain Bacteria; kingdom Bacillati; phylum Bacillota; class Bacilli; order Caryophanales; family Paenibacillaceae; genus Paenibacillus; species Paenibacillus aurantiacus. The sequence continues at coordinate 35,562 of NZ_JBHMDO010000042.1, forward strand.
ACGACCTTCCACAATCCTTGCGGCACATCCCAGCCATAGCGTCCCGCGGTATCGGTGATCTGCGGATTCACTTGGCCGAACCAATCGGCATCCCATACCGTCCATACTCCGGTCGTTGGATCCTTATGCATCACGGTCGCCTTCACGCCTTCTACGCGCTGCGCTTCCGTCACTTCGTACACATAGCCGCTCGGATCGTAAATCCAGACCGGATCGGCGACCTTCTCGGGATCATCGCGGTTATCGTCGCGGTCGTCGTTGTCGTCGTTGTCATCATTGTCGTCGTTATCATCGTCTTCCTCGTCATCGCGGCAGTCTTCGTCATTGGCCACGCGCGCCTTCAGATCGTCGACTTTCGCGCCGATATGCGCGTCCATCACTTTGCCGATGCCATTGGTCAGCATCCACAATCCGACCGTTCCCCACCCGAACGTAGCCGGGCCGGCGATCAGCGATCCGAGCATCATCGACCATTTGGCTGCCTCGTAAGCCATCGCCAGCTTGGCGATGTCGTTGGCTTCATCGGCGTACTGCTGCGCCACGCCGGGAGAACAATTGCCTCCGGCATCAAGCGCGATATCGCCGAGCTCCTTGAGCGAGTCGTTCACGCCCAGCCCGTCGAAGATCGAGTACGGCGTATCGATCGCCGTCCACACTTTGCCCGCGCCTTCCCACTTCATCGCGGATTGCACCGCGATTTTGATGGCAGCGCCAGCGCCGCTGAAAGCAGAGAACGAACGCTGCGCCTTCTCGTCCCCGGCCATGGCGGAAGACATTTTCGCAATCGCGCCCTCCACGCCAAGCGACGCAAACTCGGATTCCGGAATATACGCCGTCAAATTCACTTTCAACGTGTTGTTGCTCAGACTGTAGTTGAAATGCAGGCCGCGGACCGGTGAACCCGAGCTATCCGCTGGCGGCGGGGTGTAATTACCGATGCGCTCCAGCCGGTAATTCATGTCCATGCCGACCTTGCCGCCTTCAACCGGCACGGAACCCTTCATGGTGGCCGTATGGACCGTGTCGCTGGACGTATCCAGCTGAAGATCTTCCTTCACGAACGGCTTAAGCCCCGGAGGCAGCTGTTCCCGGTATTCGTCTTCCGATTCCGGCTGCGGCGGCACGGTGAACACGTCCTGCGCCTCGTAGTAGATCGAGATGCCGTCCGGATTAGTCGTTCTCACCGCGGCGGTGAACACGCCGTCTTCCCCGCGTTCCGCTGGCGCCGACGCGCTTCCGAAGAACACTTTCACGTTCGTGACCGCGTCCGGATTGTTGAAGGCGACTTTGACCACGATCGGCATGCTCGGCGCGTAGACATACGGGAATTTCGCCACGCCTTCGCTCGGATTGAACGTCACGACCCGTCCGTCCAACTGGCGCATCGTCACTTGCGTCATTTGCGGATAGGCCTTGCTTAAGCGAATCCGTTTCGTCTGGCTTGGCATTTTGACGCTGCCGTCATCCGATTCGGCGAATATGCGGTAGAACGCTTCCTCGCCGCGATCCGGCAAGTTCACCGGCAGCTTCCATGTGCCCGTCGCGGTTGCTTGCGTCTCGCCGAGCAGCAGCTCCCCTTCATACACCCGAACGACGCTGTCCGCTTTGGCGATGCCGCTAAGCTTCAAATCGCGGCGGCCGGTCACCTCCGGCGCATCCAGCGTTACGCTCTGCACCTCCGCGGTGACGCGGCCGAGGAATTCCTCCCGGTTCAAGCGGTTGGCCACGAAAAGCATTTGCGGCGTTAATACGACGGAGGCGGCATCCATGCGCTCGCCTATTTTCAGACGGAAGACGAGCACGCCCGTCGCGCCCTGAGCCAGCTGGCCCAACGAGAACTCCACGTAACCGTCCTTATCCGCGACGACCGCCGGCTGGCCGTTAAGCGCGCCGCTTCCCGCGACGTAGCCGACGCCTTGCGGCAGCGCAAAACGCATTTTGGTCTGATCCGTCACGCCATTGCCTTGGTTGCGGAACGTCGCGCGGACCTGGAACTCGCCGCCGAGCGGCACGCGCGCCGGCGTCAGCGTCAAGCCGTTGCCAGCCGGTCCGCCGAAGTAGGCGTTGGAAGGGAGGCTGATTTCGCCCAGATTCGTCGCGTTGCCGCGTCTGGACTCGAATGCCCGCTCGAAGATTCGTCCGCCAGCCTTGATTTGCGCGACATAGGAGCCTTCGCTCGGCAGCGCGAATTCGAAGGCTTGCGTTTTGATCGCGCTATCCAGCACGAGCTGCCGCTTGCCTTGCGCATCAAGCTTGAACACATTCATCGACGGCCAGCTATGGCCGGAATCCGGCGGTAATTTCTCCAGCAGCTTGCCTGTCAACCGCGTGCCCGAGTCTTCCATTCGAATCTCCACGGAAGCCTTCCGGTCATGGCCAACCACGGCCGTGCCGCATGCTTCCGGAAGCCCCGCCTCGATGCCGTTGGCGCATATCCGCACTTCTTCGCCCGGCGACGCCTTGACTATCATCGGATTGCCCGAAGACAACAGCGTGTGCGTCGGCACCGAGAAATGGAAATGCGCGATCGTGCGCCAATCGAGCTCGGTCGGACCGACCCAATCGCCGCCCAAATGCTTGGTGTACAAATTCACCTGCACGGCCGTCGGCTCGCCTTCACGGAATAGCAGGTCGACCTCTTCGGTCTTTCCGGCTTTGAGCTCCGCCGTCACGGGCAGCGTCCGTCCGGTCCTGACGATGGCGGCTTGAATGGTGGCGCTGCCCGCGTATACGGTCGCCGAATAATTGCCGCTAGCGTCGGTGTAAGCGGTATTCGTAAACTTCTCGCCTTCAATTTCTTGCACGATCGTAACCGTCGCTTGGGCGACCTTTCGGCCATCCTCGTAATGAACATTGCCCTTAACGGTCGATTTCGGTCTCTCCTCCATCTCGATAACCAGCTCGTTCGCGCCCGGCGACAGCCGGATGGAGGCTGATTGCTTGAAGTAACGCTGAGATGCGTCTCTTACTTCCACGGAGAGATTCTCATCCGACAGACGTCCCGTGAGGAGGCCGACTGTGCCTTGCATAGCCGTTTCGCCGGTTTGGACGACAGCTCCGTCTTCGTTCCACATCGTCATTTTCATCTTGGCGAGCGGATTGCCGTCCGGATCGATGACCCGGGTCAGCAGGCTGGACGTGAAGGCCGGCTCAAGCGTCTCTTCTTGCCGAACGCCCCAAGCGATGGTGTACCGTTTGTCGGCCAGCTTGGTGAACAGCTCCAATCCCGCTTCCGAGACGAGGCTGATCCGATAATCGCTTGCTTGCGGCAATCCGGCCAGCACGACTTCGTCCGCGCCGCTTAGCTTGATGCCGGCTCGCGCCTTCTGAACCGGACTATACACCGATAAATAGGCGCCTTTGAGCATGTCGCCGTGCGGCGTGTCGAGCTTCACCCGAAGCTCGCCGCCGATCTTGATCGAACCGACGAACGCTCCGCGGGACGCTTCTTCTCCGTCCTTGGCGAGCACGATTCGAAGGGCAACCAATTCCGACGCTCCTTCCGGCACGGCCAAGCCGCCTTCGTAGCTGCCTGGCGACCGCTGCGCGAGCTCGGCTTCCGCCGTCTTCGTCTCGTCGCCTTGCCGATAGGTGAGCACCGCCTTGGCTGCGGCGTCGGACGTGCCCGTCGCGCTCACGGAGATGCGTCCGCCGACCACGGCGTATTTGTTCAGAATAAGCGGCGTATGGTAGCTGACCGACTGGATCGTCAGCTCCGCGACCCGGACGATCCGGGTTTCGGAATACGGGCGCTTGACTCCCGCGCGGTCCACCGCGATGATCTGGTAGCTGTAGACGCCCATCGTGCCCGGCTGATCGATATAGCTGGTCTGGTCCGGTCCGAGCGTCGCCGCCGTCACCGGCATTTGATTGCTGCCCGTGCGGACGACTTCATAACCCGCGAAGTCTCCGCCCGCCCGCGAAGGCGCGGTCCACGTTAGCTTGACTTTGCCGCCTTCGAGCAGCTCGGCGGTCAACGCGGCCAGTTCGCCTTCGGTCGGCTGGTCATTGGTCTCCGTGACGAATAGATCGGCGCCGCTGAAGTCGCCGGTGACGAGATTCTCCGCCACCGAACGGAATGCGACGACTTTGCCGCCTTCGCTGACCGCCGCGTTATAGGAGGAGCCGCTGCCCTGCTCGCCGTTGTAAGCGCGGCTGACCAATTTGGCTTTGTTCTCCTGGAGGTCGTACAGGAACACGTCGGAATAACCATTCTTATCGTTTGCGACCACGTTCGGCAATTCCGAGCTGAACGCGACGTAGCGTCCGTCCGGACTGATTGCCGGCTGCTTGCTGTTGATGAAGTTCAGCTGTTCGTCCGGCTTCTCGGTAATCCGCCTGGTCGTCGGCGTTGCGCCGCTGCGGTCGTACACGTAGATATCGAACGCGCTGAATTCGTAGCCTTGGTAAGCGAACGCGATCCGTTTGCCATCCATGCTGACGGTCGGATGGCCGACCTCATTATAGTAGAACGGATTGTCGTTCTCGAAATGAGTCAGCGGCGTGAATGCTCCGGTCGTCGCATCGTAGGCGTAGACATCCTCCGACTCGTTCGTATCCGGCGCCAGGTTGGTCGCCTGCGTGCCGAAGACAATCGTCTTGCCGTCTCCGCTGACGTCCGGCTCGAACATCGAGCCGTTCGGCAGCTTGCCCTCGCGATTCAAGAGCAGCTTAAGCTTGCCTGCCGGGCTGCCGATATCGTAGATGTACAGCTGCTCCGTCCGGTCCGTCTCCACGTCGGACAGATTATCCGAGCGGGAGATAAAGACGATCGTCTTGCCGTCCGCGCTGATCGCCGGATTCTCGCTGTGACCGTTGCCGGGATCGCCCGCCCGGGACTCGCTGATCCGCTTGATCGCGACTTGACCAGGCTCGTCGAACTTCCCGTTGCCGTCCGCATCGCGGTCCATGACGAAAATTTGCGTGTCGCCCGAAGACACCGCGCCCATCAAATTGTGGGCATCGGATTGAAAGACGATGTAGCGTCCGTCGGCGCTAATATCCGGCTTCATGCTCTGGCCGTCGGCCGGCATGCCCAGCTCGTCGCGGCTGATCAGTTGTACGGTCCCGTACTCGTAATCGTATAGAAATACGTCCATTCCGCCGTTCGAATCGCCTTCCGCCAGCTTGGGCGAGGCGGATTCAAACACCGTGTAACGTCCGTCCCCGCTGATGCGAATGCCGCCGATGCCCGATATGTTGTCGCTGTCCGTATCGGAGTCCACGACGCGGGCGATGCGCGGTCCCGCGCCCATCGTGATCGAATCGGCCGAGTACACCCGCTTGTTCCCGTCTGCGTCATAGACGGCGAACGCGAACTGATACGCGGTGCCGTTCACGAGGTTCGTGATGAGCGCCTTTTGCTTACCCTTGGGCAGCATGCGCGTCGCGTTCGTCTTGTCGTCAGGCGCGCCAATTTTGCGCCAGAGCACTTGAATGAAAGTGAAATCCAGATCGGAGGGATCGGTCCAGCTTACGGCAACTTGCCCTGGCTGAACCGTAAATCTAGCGTCCACCGCACCGCTCGGCGCGTCCGTCTCCGCTTCAGCCAGCGTCGCAAGCGCCGTCGCGAGCGCCGCGTCCCCCCATTTATGGTCGACGCTGCCGGCCACGACTTTGAACGTGTAGCTCGCGCCTGGCTTCAAATTCATGACTAAGAAGGAAGGCTCCGTCGTTGAGCCGACAAGCTCGCCGTTGCTATAAATTCGGTATGCCGGCGGCGCGCCCGAACCCGACTTCGCCTGCGGCCATTGAAGAGCCGCATACGTGGCGCCGTATTGCGCAACCGCAAGCTCGGCGCCTTCTTCCCACGCCGGCACTTCATGATCCAGTTCGGCCGGGGACGACGCGTAATAAATCTCCGTATAGCCTTGGCCTTCCTCCTGCTCCGGCACAAGGTTCCAGGCCCGGGACTGGAAGACAAGGTGCTTGCCGTCGTCGCTTATGGCAGGGCGCTGCACGTCCGCGTTGGCGGAATCGCCCGCGACAGACTGACCCATCCAATAGGTCACGCCGCGCCGCATATCGCGAATGTAGACGCTACGGCCTTTAGCCGCCGGATCTAGACCATCGTCGGATTCGAAGGCGACGAACCGGCCGCTGCCGCTCAAGGAAGACAGCACGCTCTCGCCCCCGCTTGCCTGGCCGTCCACGGCGTAGTTCGCCAACTTCAGGCTGTGCGTCTTCCGATCGTAGACATAGACATCGTTCGTATAATCTTGATCTTCGTCGCTAATGTCGCCGGCGAACGATTCGAAGGCGACATAACGCCCGTCGTCGCTGATGGACGGGTTGCGGCTGCTGTGGCTGCCCGAGAATCCCTTCGGATTATGGCTGATGAGCTCATATTCGCCGAACAGGGTATCGTATACATATACGTCTTCATCGATGTTGATATCTTCCGGCAGCAAGCCGATTTGGTTAATGCTGAAGGTGACGTACCGTCCGTCAGGCGTGATATCCAGCTGGTTCGGGTTGAACAGATCGCGCAGTCGGTTTGTAAGCCGTGTCACGGCGTTCGTCGAGCGATCTTTCACGAATACGTCCCAGGTGTAGTTATAGTCGTTCGCCGTACCGTTATCCGAATAGGAAGCGAACGTAATAAAGCGTGCGCCATCGCTCATGGCGTAAGGACGAGCCGTATTGTAAATATAGCCTGCCGGCACGTTCTCGGCGACGCGCTCGATGTCGCCCGTCTTCAGATTCGCCAGATACAGATCTTCCGTCTTGCCCGCTTCCAGCCCCTTGACGAGGTTGGTCGCATGGGAAGTGAAGAGCGCATAGCTGCCGTCTCCGCTAATCAGCGGCGCATAGCTGCCGCCGTCCGATTGGCCGCCCGTCGAGGCTCGGCTGATCAGCCTGGTCGTCCCGGCGGCGCGGTCGCGAACGAAAATATCCGCCAACCCGTTGCCGTCGCCGGCGACAAGATTGCTCGCTTCCGACTCGAACGCGATTAGATTGCCGTCGTCGCTGACGGATGCGAACTCGCTGTCCCCGTCCGGGCTAGCTCCATCGATCGTCGCGGTAATGCGTTCCACAGGCGAGACCGCTTTCGTCTCGACCATGACGGTAAGCGGAACGCCGCGATTGCCCGAGCGGTCGACCGGCACAACCGTGAACGCGTAGGCCGTGCCCGGCTTCAATCCGCCGAACGTCTGACCAGGCAGGAAGTTCCCCGGCAATGGGACGCCGGTCTGGCTGACCTCGTAACGCACGCTCCCGCTCTCGTCCTGCGCGAGCGGCCAATCCAGGTTGACATTGGCGTAACCGATGCCGCTTGCAGTAAGCTGAGCATGATCCGGCCATGCCGGAGGCGTCTTGTCGTTCGGGTCCGGGAACGCCGTCTCGAGCGCGCGCTTCAGGCTCCATTTGCCGCTTAGCATACCGCCGGCGAGCGCTTCTGCCGCCGGCGTCTCGCTGTAAGCGCGGACGATGGCTGTCCCGGCCGCCGCCATGGCGGCGGCATATTCACTGCCATTATGCTCCGCGTATTCGCCTCCGATCGAAGCCGAGTACAATGCCTCTCCTGGCAGAAGCAGTGAAGCGCCAGTGTTGGCATTCGGCCTCCCTGACCGATCGTAGCCGCCGACAGCGATCACGTCAGGCAATGCCGCCGGATAGTACGATCCGATCTCCTCATCTTCCACGACGATCGGATTGCCATCGTTACCGGCAGGCGCAAGGATCGGAATGCCGGCTTGCTTGGCCGCTTCCGCCGCTTCAGACAGCTTGAACGGCAAGCCCGGATTGCGCTGTCCAAGGGAAATCAGAATAACGTCGACCTTCTCGCCGTCGCTGCCTTCCCACTGGACGGCCGCCCGAACGCCCGCCGCCAAACGATCCAACCGCTCTTCGCGGTCCTCGTCGCCTACCGCCACAGGGAGGATGCGAATCTGCGCCTGCGGCGCCGCAAGTTTAGCCAGCCCTGCCGCGAGCGCTGCTACGCTTGTTCCGTGTCCGGACTCGGAGGCATCGCCGGCATCGTCGCCTCCGCAGATGACTTCCCCTTCGCCCGTACAGGCGATACCCGGCAGCGCGGCGCCTTCGAGGAGCGGGTGGGACGTGTCGACGCCGGTATCGACGATCGCGAGGACTGCCGGTTTCGGCGTCTTCCCGGATGCCGTGAGTACGGCAGTCGCGGCTTCGGTCTCCATATGCACGAATGCCCATTGGTTCTTGAATTCCGTCAGCGAATCTGAATTATCGTCCGGAATTTCGCCATCTTCGCCGTCAATCGGCACTTTTTCGCCCGGCGCTTCCGTATCTTCGCCATCGGCATGCTCGTCAACGCTGCTATCATCGGAGGGCGGGTTGCCATTGTCGTTCGAACCGGAATTGCTTGAGCGGGAATCGGGTACATCATTGGAGTTGTCTTCGCTTGGGATTGGAGGATCGGATTCATTCGAATCGGATGTAGGTTGTTCATCTTGCGCGGGTTGCCCGGTCTCGCCGGATGATGAATCATCAGAGGGTTGTTCATGATCGATCGTTGCGATCTTGACGGTATTCGTTAAAGGTGTTTGAGAATCTGCGGTTAATGCATTGGGGGGTAAATCGGATGGATCAAAGGCATTGCGTTCAATCTGGGGGTTGTTCTGCAGAAATTGCTCGAAGAACTGCTGGATGGTCTGGGTCCCGCCGGCCGGGGATGCATGCGCAAACGGTGTTGTCAGTCCTAGGAGCAGGACGCCCGTCTGCACCATGGCGAATCGCCTGGTCCATCGTTTCCACTTATTCGGTTTTCGCTTCACGCTGTACGCTCCTTTGCACAATCAGATACGTGCCGTATCCACATGTTTGCGAGTATACCATTGGTTAATCTTCTCTGTCTATCCATAAATATCGAGTCAATGCTAAACTTTTAATAAAGAGAGGATTTAAAAAGTCGCCAATTGATCACGATGCAGCCCAAGGCGTAATTCGGCATCGAATCTTGCGTTCAGGCTTGAAGTCCGGCGCTCATTTAGGTTTTAAGAGAGGCGATTCCAAACTCTCACTTCAAGAAAGGAGGCGACCCTATGTATCTCTTCATGCACCGCAAAGATTTGCGCGGTTATGACCTGCGCGCCTTCGACGCGATCCGAAGACGGGGCGGCGAAGGCGTCCATCTGTTCGTCGTCGATCCTGCGCTCGCAAGTCTTGATCGTCTGGACAGCCACAGCGGACGAGCATTCCTGCGCGCGCTCGCCCGCCTTGTCGCCGATTACAGATCGGCCGACCGGAAGCTGCATCTGCTGTACGGAGATCCGGCAGAGATCGCCGAAGCGCTTCTGCTGGCGATGCCGATCGCGGGTCTGGTTGCACAGGCGGACTTCACGCCCTATGCGATGCGGCGCGACGCGCAGCTGCAAGCGATCTGCGAACGGCATGGCCGCGGGTATAAGACTTATGACGACGCGCCGCTGATCGACTTGGCGGAGTTCGGTGATTTTGCCAACCGGTCCGCGCCGTATAAAGTATTCACGCCTTTCTACCGCATGTGGCTCGGTTACATGCGTCATTGCTATGCCCCTTCCGGCACGGCGCGTCTTGCCGATCTGAGCACGATCCGCAAGCTGGACGACGGCATTGAGCGTCGGTACCGGCTGCCGGCGGAGATCGCCTCGCGCTTGGCGGCGGCCGCAAGAATGAATGCAGCCGCGGCAAGTCCGCTGGAGCAGTTGGCCGCCTTCGCTGAATCGGATATCGTCGATTACGCTGCACGGCGCGACGATTACGCCGTGGATGCCGGCAGCGGTCTTGCCCGCTGGCTGAACCAAGGCACGCTCTCGCCGCGTCTCGTCTACGAGACCGCGCATGGCCGCGACGGCGCGGAAGCTTGGATACGCCAGCTCGCTTGGCGGGATTTCTATCTCATGCAAGCCCGCCAAAATCCCGACTACTTCGCTTACGAGCACCGCTTGGATCTGAGCGGGCTGTCAGATGCGTATTTCGATGCCTGGGCCGAGGGCCGAACCGGCATCCCCGTCATCGACGCGGCGATGACGCAGCTGCGCGAGACGGGCGAACTGCCTAATCGGCTGCGCATGATCACGGCCATGTTCCTGACGAAGAACTTGCGCTGCCCGTTCCCCAAGGGCGAAGCGTACTTCCGTCACATGCTCGCCGATTACGACAATACGCTCAACCGCGGCGGCTGGCTGTGGAGCTCCTCGCTTGGCTACGATGCCGCGCCATACTTCCGGATCATGAACCCGGTCACGCAATCGATGACGCACAATCCGTCCGGCAGTTACATTCGCCGGTGGCTGCCCCATCTCGCTCATCTTTCGGACAAGGAGATTCACCAGCCGACGCCGGAGGCGATCGTCGATCTGAAGCGCTCGCGGGCGCTCGCCATCGAAGCGTACCGCGACATTCTCCGCACGCCCGGCGGACAGGCCGTGCCCGAAGAAGAATGACCCCCCTCTGCCTACGAACGCCAAGAAGCCGCTCCCTTTGTCTGCTAGACACGGGGAACGGCTATTGGCTTATCCGCTCAACTAATCGGCCATAATCGTCTCGAAGCCGAACACCGCAATGCCCGCATCCACCGCGAACACATGTCTCCTCTTTCCAGCTCCGCGACTAGACCCCACATCAACACAATTCGCCATCATTTTACCAAAAATGACATTATCCCGTTCACAAATCGACTGTCTCATCGTACAGTTAGAAGGACACGCCCAATTCGTCCAATTTTAAGGAGGCTGCCATGAGCAACCAAGAGACATCCCCATCCGGCATTCCCGTCTACCGCCACGAAGCGAAAGATCGTGAAATCGAATTCGCCACCGGAGACGATCAAGCGATTGCACGCATAACCGCCCATGTCGAGCAGCACATCGGCCCGGTCGCGAACGTGTTCCACGAGCTCGTCTCGGACTTGGTTCACCTCGATATTTTGTTCGTGCCGCCGACGCCGCAGCGCAATTACCACACCCTTGTGACCTGCGGCATGAGCAGTCGGCCGATGACCGTGCCCGAAGGCGCCGAGAACTTCCGCTACGCGGAGCTCATGCTCTGTCTGCCCCCTTCGTGGCCAATGTCGGAAGAAGCATTCCGGAACGAAGAGAATTACTGGCCGATCCGCATGCTGAAGACGCTCGCCCGCCTTCCCCACGAATATGGCACCTGGCTCTACCATGCGCACACGATACCGAACGGCGACCCGGCCGCGCCGTATGCCCGCAATACGAAGCTGGCCGGCATGCTTGTCGAGCTGCCGACCACCGTGGAGGATCCGCACGCGTTCTTCGCCTTGAACATGGAGCCAGACAAGGACGTTCATTTCTTCACGCTTGTCCCCCTCTACGCGGAAGAGATGAATCTCAAGCTGGCGCAAGGCACGGAAGCGCTGCTCGAGAAGCTCGCCCAAGCCGGGGTGAACGAAATCGTGCAGCTGAACCGGAAGAACGTCGCCAAGAAGAAGCTGTTCGGACTCTTTTAGGTCCCTCCTTCAACACCGCATGTAAATTGCCGTATAACGATAATGAGCCGTTTCTCCTCGTGGAGAAACGGCTTTTTGCGCAGCTTAACCTTGCCCTCACTCCGCTTCCAGCCGGATGCTGAACCCGGCCTCGGTCGGGGAGCAAGTCGCGCCTTCCGCAGGAGTTCCTTTCGCGCCGACGCTGGTAATCTATGGATAGATAACGAAAGCCGGCCAAACGGCGAAAGGTGGAGAGGAAGTTGAAGGAGAAACGGAGGAAGGGACGCATGTGGAAAATCATCGGCCTTTTGTTAGGCGCGGTGGTGCTGACGCTCGGCGTATTCGTTTTCGTACAGGTCGATTTCACGAGCCCGAAGGATCTGGACCGGTTCGTCGAGGCCAAAATGAACAAATCCGGCATGACCGGCGTATCCATAGCCCTCATTGAAGACAACAAGCTCGAACGCGTCATCAACTACGGAGAGGCCGATGCGGAGAAGGACAAACCGGTGACGGACGAGACGATGTTCCAGATCGCCTCCGTGTCCAAAACCGTGACGGCGACGGCCGTCATGCAGCTCGCGGAGCAAGGGCGCATCGGACTGGATGATGATATTAACAAGTACCTGCCATTCCACGTTGCGCACCCGAAGTTCCCGGATACGCCGATCACGTTTCGCATGCTGCTCGCCCACACCTCCGGCATCGACAATAATTGGGACGTCTACGAGAGCCTGTACACGCTCCATGAAGGCGGCGGCGATTCTCCTCTCTCGCTGGAGACGTTCCTAAGCGGGTTTCTCGTACCCGGCGGCAAATGGTACGACGAGGAGAAGAATTACACGAAGGATCGGCCCGGCACGACATTCGCCTACAGCAATATCGGCTACGGTCTGCTCGGCTATCTGGTCGAAGAAGTGTCCGGCATGCCGTTCCCGGCATATACGCAGCAATATATTTTCGAGCCGCTCGGCATGACGAGCACGAAGTGGCTTCATGCGGATGTAACGGACCGATCCCGGCTCGCGATCCCTTACACAGCGAAGAACAAACCGATCGTCCCGCATTCGTTCCCGACTTACCCCGACGGCGCGCTGAAGACGACGACCACTGATTTCGCCAAGTTTTATCTGGCCATCATGAACGGCGGGCGCGGCGGGCGCGGCGACCACGGCAGCATCCTGACCCCATCGTCGATCGCGGAGATGTTCAAACCGCAGGCGGACGAAGGCAACCAGGCGCTCGGCTGGTCCTACGACGTGCTGAATTCGATCTACCTGGGCGGCGCCGCCCAGGGCAAGACGCTCGGGCACAACGGGTCCGACCCTGGCGTGCTGGCGATAACGGCATTTAATCCGGACGCCAAATCAGGCGTCATCGTCTTCTTCAATCAGGAGCTGGACCTGAATTTACGGGCGCTCAATCTTCATGCGATGATAAAACGGCTGGTTGAGGAAGTAGGAATGTAATGTCCCTCCCCCTTCCCCCTCCGCTGAGTAGGCTCCAAGGGCCGAGCGAATGCTTCCGAAGCGAGTTTTCCACCGGAAAACTTTCACCTCTGGACACCCGGTTTCGTGCTGGCACGTAGGGTTGTGGTCGGCGGGTATTTTCGAGCTGCGCACGCTTTTGTCCTGGTGGACAAAGCTTACGTTAGTTCAGGCATGTAGGCGATATTCAGTTATACGTGATAGGCGTTCCCGATCCCTGCTAATCCAGTTGGTCATTCCGTCGGGCGAGGAGTTGGATTACGCGCAAATCGGCTATGCGGAGACCGATTTTTGGGAGAAGCAAATCCGGAAGGCGAAGAAACGCAGCGTTCGGCCATGAGTCGGAATGCCGCGTTTTTTCGTCCGTTCATCGATGGTGCCGAAGGTCCGGCGATCGCGATAGCGTAAGCCATTCTCAGCGCGCCATCACGCTGGATACCGCGTTAAGCTCTCCCATTATCCACGCTTCGGCCATGGCGGAGAAGTACCATTTTCGGGTGGTACCGACCAAAGGACCCAGCGCCTATTTTTGGGTATTTTCGCCTATCAACAAATGCGCCGCCCCGCTTATATAATCGTTCCTGTCGGGCAACGAGCCAACGCCAGAACGACTCCCCTAACTCCCCGCCCAAATAATCCATATTGGAGATGATCCCCATCGAAATCATCATCGGTCAATCCCCTATAGACTTGAACGAGCTGAAGCAGAACGTATTCATGACGCAAATACCGGCCGACGGCATCCTGGCTCCCGGCCAACCGCTCATCTACAGATTTTGCAAACCCGCCTTCCCCGTTCTTCCCCGCTCCGGACATGCCGGCGAATATTACTTCGGCGACAAATACGAATTTCCATACGAGCTGGAAATTCTGATCGGCGTCAAGAAAGGCACGGCGGATTTGATCCGGGGCAAAGACTACACCCTTACGGAAGAACGGAAGGCCGACTATACGGAAATCACGATCACCCCGCTCCTCAAAGTCGAGCAGCAATCGGATCTGACGATCCAAGCGACGGCGCAGATCGTGCTCAACGGATACGCGGTGACGCGCAGCTTCCCAGCCGATGCCGTCACGCTACTGCCGACCGCCTCCGATACCGTCTTCTCCTCCTTCCAAGCCGAATCGACCTCCACCAGCCTGCTCCGCAGCGGCGATTACCTCCATGCGAGCTTGTCCACCATCCTCCAATCGCTGCCGGAAGGCGCCTCGACCGATTCGTTCCCGATCAAGACGACGATGCCCGTTGGCGGCAAGCCGACGCTCGTCACCATCCATGCCATCCAGTGGGAAGCTTATAAAATACCTGTCGCCGCGGAAGGCATCGCCGCCGCTGCAGGCAGTCCGATCAAACTAAAAGAAGGCAAGGACTTCCAATCGCCAGACGGCTTGGACAAAATCAACGCCCGGTTTCTCTTCACCCCGCAGGCCGAGGATTACAAAGCGTATGCGACCGCAAAGGTGCTGACCGAAGTCAACGGTATCACCCTGACCCTATCGCTTACGACGCCCGCCACGGTCATCCAATCGGTCGGCTCCGCGCTCGCTGAAGTCATCGGCGGCTTCGATCTCATACCGGATTCGTTCCATACGCTGAAGCCCGGCCAACCGTTCGAGCTGAAAATCGTCCATAAGCTGCTCGATCTCGCGAAGCCGTTCGGCGAGCTGCTCGTCGGCGTGCTGCCGCTGCCATGGAAAATCGAAGGCATCGCCTGGGAATTGTCCCGCCTTACCCCAAGCGCCGTCGCAGCCCCCGTACCGCTTGCGCTCGGCAAAGATTTCTTCTTGCAGGATACCGGCGGCGCGTTCGAGCAGCAGCTGACGATCTTGCCGACGCTAGTCGATACGGACGCGCAAGCGCTCCCGCAGACGTACGAGCTGAAAGGCACCGTCTCCTATCTGATCAACGGAACGCTGCAGGCATCCAACCCGATCAAGCTGCTCATCAAGCAGCTGCCGCTCGTGAAAGATCATCTCCGCAAGCTGTTCCAAGTGAAAGCAAACAAGCTCGGTTCCGTGCGTCAAGGCGAGCCCGTACTGCTGAAGCTGACCACGCCGTTCGAGGGATTGCTCGGCGGCGCCGGCGCGGCAAGCTCGGCTAACGCGAGCGCGCTGCCGGACCTGCAGTGGTTCCCGGTGACAGGCGATCTGCCGATCGGTGGACTGACGCTTCCGTTCGAGATTCGCGAGGTCGCTTGGCAGGTGCTTGACGAGCATGATAACCCGCTGACCGAGGGCGAACATTTCCGCTCGGCGGAAGGGCTCGGCCAGCTGCAGACTTCCCTCGTCTTCCTGCCGCCGACCGTATGGGAAGGCAATGGCGCGGACGTCGCGCGGAAAGTACAGGCGTCGGTCACAGCGGCTATTAACGGCATTCCGATGACGCTCGAAGGCCTCAATTTGAACTTCCTGCTGAAGCCGCTCAACCTGCTGCCGTTCAAGGATAAAATTCTCGCCGGCATCATGAACACGCTGCAGGTGACCCGCAGCGCCGACACGCTCGAGCCTGGCACGCCGCTAATCGCCGAGCTGACATCGAGCTTGGCGAAGACGGGATCGCTCGGCGGGTTCGCCGCCCAAGCGGCCGGTCTCGCGGAAGATAACAGCAAGCTCTTCGCCGGCACGCTGCCGTTCATCGACGAGCTCATTCCGTTCGAGCTGCCGGTCGGCTTCTCGGTGAAGCTGGACTGGAAGCTGTACAAGAAACTCGTGAACGGCCAATTCCAAGCGCTCGGCGGAAGCGAGTTCCATATCCGCGGCGCGAACTTGTCGGATAGCTTGAATCCGTGGAAGGAATCCCGTCTCGACCTGCTGCTCACGCCGCAGATCAAGGGCTTCCACCAGCTGGCCGAGATCGATGTGCGCTATCTCGAGGCGGCGCTCGAGATTCAGATCGCGAACCTTGAGCCGATCGCGCTCACGCTGCCCAAAATCCCGATCGCCCAAGTGCCGATCGCGGTGCCTGAGCTGCTGCTTGCCGGCGAGCACCGTCTGAACGATCTCCAGCAGGAGGGCGACCGGCTCATTATTTTGCCGGAATCGACGACGGGCGGACTTCTCAGCTGGGATCTGCTCAAGCCCGTGCTCGAGAAGGTGACGACGCAGCTGAACGTCGTCTACAATCTGCTGGACGGCGTCCTCGACAAGGCCGAGTTCCTCGCCTCCCTGCTCGGTCTGAAAGACGCGCTCGAGATCGTCCTGCAGCCGATCGGCGCGAATACGATGTGGGTCGCGATCGCGCAGGGCGACGCGATTCCGAATCTGGAGGTACTGCCGAAGATCGACCACGAGCTGACCGACGACGACGAGTGGGACGACGAGATTTCCGGCTTCGTCGCCATCCTGCCGTCCAACCGCAAAATCACGGTATTCGAGGACGCCAACTACAAAGGCAAATCAATGGATATCGTGCCGTCGCTTGCCCGGACGCCGGAAGGCCATCCGTACGGCAACATCGTCTCCGTCCTGATTAATCTGAATGTCGACGAGGGCAAGCTCGCGCCGGTCCCGGCCGGCACGCTCGTTCGTCAAGTCGGCAACGATGCCATCGATTCGCTGCGTTTCTTGAATATTAGTTAATCCGCAAGATAAAAGCGGCCTCTCCCGGGTAATGGACGGGATGAGGCCGCTTTGCGCGTAACGATTAATTCACGACGTTCGTCGTCTCGACCAGCTCACGCAGCCGCTCGCGGATGCCGCCGGTCACGACGCCGCCGTGATAGGCGATGACCATCTCGATGTCCAGCTCGGTCAGCTTGGCGATACTCGCCAGCGCCGTGCCCGGATCGATCGTATGGCGCGGGTCGAAGGCATGCAGCACGCCGTCTGCCGCGGTCAGGGCGTCCCCGGCGATCAGCGTCTTGCTCGGCAGATGATACAGCGAGATGTGGTCGGGAGTATGGCCTGGCGTGTGCACGACCTGAAGGCCGCCTGCCACAGGCAGCACGTCTCCGTCCCGGAGCGCGCGGTCAACTTGGACCGGCACGGCGAGCATCTTGCTCTTGATCAGCGGAATATCGCCTGCCAAGTATGGCACGGCGATCTCGTGCGCCCATACTTGAACGGCACCTTCCGTCGCCTCGACAAGCTCCGGCAATCCGCCAATGTGGTCGCGGTCCTGATGGGTAATGATGATGGTCGACAGCTTCTCCAGCGGCACCGATGCCTCCTCCATCACCGAGCGGATCAGCTCGAGCTGGCCCGGGAACCCCGTGTCGACGAGAATCACGCCCTGCTCGTCCGCCAGCAAAGCGGTATGGACGACGAACGGATTGCCGTTCACGGTCATTTCGAATCGGATCGCTTGAAGCCCTTTGTCCGTTATTGCCATGTCCTCACTCCCTATTCTGGTTCCTATGGAGCCCGGTAGCGCTGCATCGGGTCTTACTTGCATCATGCCCGCTCCAGCTCACGGTGTCAACCGCCGCGATAGGTCGGGAGCAAAAACCGCCCGGCACCCACCGTCGCGCTTCGCCATGTACATCGCGGCATCCGCCAGCTGGATTAGCTCGGCCGGCAGCGCCGCATGGTCGGGATAGACAGCCACGCCGATGCTGGATGTGACGCTCAGCTCCAGCTCTTCGACACGGTACGGCTCTGACAAACGAGCTGCGATCGCAGCCGCCAGCTGACTTGCATGCTCACGCGTCGCCTTCTCCATCACGAGAGCGAATTCGTCTCCGCCCAGCCTCGCGAATGTGACGTTCTCCGCCCGCAGCTCCCGAAGCCGGTCCGCCACCGCCTGCAGCAGCAGGTCGCCCGCCCGGTGACCGTGGTGGTCGTTCACCGGCTTGAACCGGTCCAGGTCGAAGTAGCACACCGCAACTTGCTCTCCCGATCGAGCAGCCTCGTCGATCGACGCCTCCAGCTTCTCCAGGAACGATTTACGATTGAGCAGCCCGGTCAAGCCGTCATGACGCGCCACGAATTCGGTCATCTCGAGCGTTGACCTCAGCCGGTCATGCAGCCGCTCCCGCTCTGCCAAGAACAGCACCTGCCTGGAGATAATGAGCACGACGATGAGCAGCAGCGCGTACTGAATGAACGGATTAATTCGGTCGATAAGAATAATGAACGTTACGATCAACAGGCCCAAGTAAGGCACGCCGAACTTCACCATCTGAATAACTCGGTGCTGCTGCTGCGGGTCGTTCGACAACTTCGTCCCGCTATCCGCCTCATGAAGTCCGGCGAGCGCCAGCGCAAAGGCGCCCGTGCTCCAGCACGCATCCAAATAACCGCCGATATCCATTTCCCGGATATCCACGAATAACCAGTAAGCCGTATCGCCGGCGATATAGAGCAGGAAAGCAATAGCAACATGCAGCCTGGCTGCCCGGCTATATTGGCGATCGTTGTTCAGCGCCCAGATGAACAGAATAAACAGCATCAGCGCATCGGAAATCGGGTACAGCATGTTGACCGCGACCGACAGGTCGATCCCCTCGGTCCATGCGTCGGCATACGCCGGATGGATGACGAATTCCCAGCTGACCACCAGCAGGCTGACCAGAAGCGAAAGCGAGTCGGTGGCGAGTCGGAACCGTTCCTTGCCGCCAAGCACCAATTGCGCCATCGCTACCACGAGCAGTCCGGACTGCATCAGCCATAGCACGTCAGCGAGGCTTAACTCCGGCGTAGGCGTCTGCCAGATCCAGTCGCTGGCCGCCCATACGGATTGGGCGAGCATTTCGAGCGCCAGCGTATAGACGATCAGCCGCCAGAATCGGCGTTTCACGCCATGCAGCCGTTTCAGATTAGGGACTAGTACGCCGATAGCAAGCGCCGGAGCAACGATATTCGCGACGAGCAGCAGATCGCTATACCCGCCCGCACGGATCAATTCGAGGAACTGCAGAGATAGAAAAACAATAAAAAGAAAAAGAGCGTAGGGCCGCGATCGCGCATTCATAGTTGTTCCCCCGTGCATACTGGTAGTAAAAGGGCAAAAGGCATCCGCTTATCCGCGAATGCCTTAGGCAAGCGGTCTGGCAGCCGTGGCGCGTACGCGGTAGGCCCATGACTTTGCGTCCTTACCTTTCAGTAAGTTTGCCAAATGTATCATCGTAAAAAATCCTCATTCGCGGACACACAGTCGCCCGCCTAGATCGGTAATATGCCATGTTATCGTAATCTAGTTATACTTCGATTCGCGATAATTTTCCATGACCAATACTTGCAAGAACAGGATGCATGAAGGCATTCATGGCAGGGAATTGTCGATTTAGGCATAACAAGGTGCAAAAACCGCACCCATTCTTCATCCAACAAGCGAATCAAACGGCGAATTCCAACCAAGCGGCATGCGTTTCGCCCGTCCATGCCACCTCGCGCTGTGGTACACTTAGAACCAAATGCTGCCCTGCCGGAGGGGATGAATGCGATGGATTTTAGCGGGCGCGAGCTGTCGGAAACCTTGACGATTCGCAAATTGATTTCCTTTCATTATTTCGAATATGCCAAAGGGTTCACGTTCGACGGAGAGGCGCACGATTTCTGGGAGCTGTTGTACGTCGATAAAGGCGAGGTCGAGGTGCGCGCCGGCGAGCAGACGCATACGCTGCAGGCGGGTACGGTCATTTTCCATCAGCCGGGCGAATTCCACGCGGTTCGCGTCGGGGCCGCGCACAAACCGCCGAACCTGATCGTCATCGCCTGGGCTTGCGACTCTCCCCCCTTGCATGGCTTGGCGAACAAAATCATTCCGCTTGGCAATGCAGAGCGCAATTTGCTGTCGCTCCTGCTGCAGGAAGGGTTCCAGACGTACAATCCGCCGTTCGACGATCCGTACGCGCATGGCTTGTCGCTGAGGGAAGATGGGCCGTTCGCGGGCGAGCAGACGCTGAAGATGTATTTGAACCTGCTGCTCATCCAGCTTATCCGAAGCGAGCTGCGTGCCGGGGAAGCCGCCGCGGACAGACGCAAGCTCACATCCGCCCAACAAGAGAAAGCCGAACAACAAGTTGTCCGGCTAGCTATCGCGTATATGAAGGCGAATCTGACGGAAACGCTGACGCTGGACGATTTGTGCCGGGAAGTCCGACTCGGCAAGAGCCAGCTGAAACGGATCTTCCGTGCGCATATGTCGCAAGGCGCGCTCGACTGCTTCAAGCGGCTGAAGATCGAGGAGGCGAAGACGCTCATTCGCGAGCAGCTGTACAATTTTTCGGAGATTGCCGCCCGGCTTGGTTACGCGAGCTTGCATTATTTCTCCCGGGACTTCAAGCGCGTCGTCGGCATGTCGCCCACCGAATACGCCAAGTCCACGCAGGCCCGCATTGAGATTCGGCGGTGACCACATGCTGCCGTAACCATAGGTTACGTCAAACCAAGTTGTCGATGACCACATGCTGTCGTAACCATAGGTTACGTCAAACCAAGTTGTCGATTCTCCTATTAATTTTCTCTCTCACCTCGAGCAGCCATTCGGCGGAACGCGGGTATTCGCTGAACGTTATCGGCTGCTCCAGTCCTTCTTCAAGCAGCGCCACGACGGCCTCCTTCCCGATGCGCGACTCCAGCAGCTCCAGCGCCCTCAAATCCTGCAGCGCCTCGGTGAACACTTCCAGCCGGATCGATTCGATCGGTCCACTCTCGCCCGGATAGACGAGGAATGCATCGCCGGACGGGAAGCTCGCGTCGGCGTCCGTCACCCGGAACGGATCGATCGCCTTGCGCGAGTACTGCGAATACCAGAAGTTGAAGCCCCAATGCAGGAAGCCCTGCAGCCCGAATTTGTACAGCTGCAGTCCGATTACCCGGTTGCGGCTGGATGGCATGTGGAAGAACCGATTCGATACCTGCTGCCGTTGAGAGACGCAATAGTAGGTCCAGCGCGGCTCCACGTTATGCGCGAGGAACGGTTCGATATGGTCATTCGCCGGCACCGGGATGCCGACCAGCCCCAGCTCGTAGAAGGCGTAGTCCGACAGCGCGTCGATGATCGGGAATTCGCTCAGATGCTCGCGCAGCATCGCGCTAACCGTCCGATATTGCTCCAGATGCTCCCGCGACGGCTCGTCGGAGACGTGAAAATAACTGCGATCCCCAATTCCGTTCGTCTTAATGAACGCAACCAACTCAGGCAAGAACTGGCCCAGGAATTCACGATACGCATCGCCTGCCGCATCCGTCTCCCAGCCGAAAATCCGCCGCTGCTCCCCGTCCACGGTCGCCACGATCTTCGGCGCGTGTTTCGCCCCCCACTGCGTGAATAGATGAGAGAACTCGAAGTATTCGATCCCCTTCGCAAGACCAAGCTCCACCCACCGCTTCAAGCGGTCGAATCCGAAGGAATACCGCCCGTCCGCAACCGTCACGTCGACGAGCTGCACCGTTGGCCGTTCCCCGCCGACCGCCGTGTCCAGCGGCGGCGTGAAGAGCGGCGTCAGCAGCATATTGATGCCATGCGCGGCCGCAGTCCCGATGAACTGATCCAGCCGCAGCCAATGCTCTTCGCCGAATACCTCGCAGGCGTAGTGCGTGGCAATACAATCCGCATGGAACCATTCTGTATGGATTAAGCGCTGCTTCGGGAGCAGCTGTGGGATGACGGTCAGCGCGAACGTCTCCTCGCCCAACGTCTCCCCCGTCTCCTTCTCGAATACGATGCGGATTGGATAGTCCCCTCCGGCCGCCGACTCGGGGATCTCCACTGTCACCCACACCGCCCGCCACTGTCCAGGCAGCGCCAGCGGCGGCTGCGTATCCAGCGGGTACAGCGGATCGGGATACAACCCCGGCGTCTTACGTAAGCTGTCCGCGTCGGCATCTTCGAAGCACGGCAGCTCGGAAGGCGCCAAGCCGACGGTGCGGATTGCGACGGCGCCGGCCAGCGGCGATTCTGCCCGGACGGTCAGCGGCTTGATCATGTGAGTTGACCGGTACGCCACCTGGAAGGCGAAGGTTTCGCCCTGCAAGGCAGATGACTGGTTGAAGGGCTTCTCCCGTGGTTCTTCATCGACGAATACTTTCGCCAGGGAGCTTAAGAGTCTCGTTTCAAACATTTCGTTCACTTCGGTTCTTCCCCCTTCTCGATTCCGTGAGGCTTCGCTCGTTGTCGTCGCCTCTCCCTGCCCCTATTGTAGCGGCACCCGGCATGCGCGAATTTAGCAGAAAAGCCGCTTGGTTTGTACGATCGGAAGCAGTTAGGCTGGCGTAAAGGAAACCGCGGACGGCAGAGTGCCGCCGAGGGCGCGAGTCTGCACGCCGGTCAACCGATGTCGGCAATAGCTGCCCACACAAAAATCAGCCCCCGGTACCGTAGTTCGACGGTTCGAAGGCTGCTTAATCGCATATCCAGTATCGTTCCGACCACGCCCGACGAGATGAACTCAAGGAGCTGCGTCGGCCGGCATTTGACATAGAACGTAGCGTCCCGTCCACTGCCGCGTGGTGGCGATGACCTTGCGGTTATCCCGCTCGAAGAATAGGCCGGCACCCTCCTGATCCTTGAACGTCCAGCCCCGATCCGCGAACCATCGCTTAACTTTCGCGCTCGCGTCTCTCGTCTCCGTCAAGTACCAGTCGAAGCGTGCGTCCTCTGCCACCTTCACAAGCGCCCCCGATGGCGCCTGCCGGATGATCGCGAGCGCCTCCTTGCGGCTGACCGAATCGAAGGGGAGGGGCGGGTAATAGCTTTTGCTCCAGAAAATCACTCCCGCGATTGCACTCAGGCAAAGAGTAAGCAGGCCGCAAATATACACGAGACGACGTGCTAAAAGGTTCTTCATTCTTGTCCCCCCGGAGGTGGCAAGCTTCCATAAGCGCCGATGCTAGTTGGGCGGATTAAGAAGGCTGCCGGCTTCGTCGTAGTATTTGTAATCGAAACGGTAGGAATCTCCCTCGGTCTTCGGCAGCTCCAGCCAAGTAGCCTTTTTCTGCCCGACCGGGAATGTCTGCTCGATCGTCTCGTCATTGACGGACAGCTCCAGCTTGGCGACTTCGCTTCGTTCGTTGGATACGAACAGAAACTGCGGAGGGCTGCCGGCTTGTTTGTTCGGATGTATAAGAAAATCCGCAAAATCGTACGCTGCGGGTCCTTCGGAATCGATCATGCCATAATTTCCTTTGTTATTTCGCCTAAAATGAATATACGCCGGCTCGTTATTCGCCAAAAAAGCGACATACCGGTCATCCCCCATATCCCGGGTCTCCAACAGCTCGACCTCGGCATTACGATGGCTATCTATCGATTGAATGGCCTTGATCACCGATTCGTTGTCATTGCCGTAGAGCTGCTTATCCTTGCCCGACGTATAGATGATCAGGATCGCCAGCAGCACGACGGCAGCAAGGATGAATCCATTCGCTTTATACTTTCGGTTCATCATACGCCTCCTACTCGTCCGTCATCTCGGTCAAGCCGGCCATGAACGCCTCGTACGAAGCCGCGATCGGCATGGTCGTAACCCCGCTCATCAGAGCGCCGTCCGCGTACCTGCCTTCTTCCCACGATTCCACGACCTGCACGATCGGCGGATTGTCGCCCGCTTCTTCGCGATAATCGAAGAAATAATATTCACCGAACGGATCCCACGCGAACGGAACGAGCTTATCGGGGAAGCCCCGGCTCTCGACGAACATGCGGTGGTTGACGGGTAAATAATCGTCGCTTGTTCGATCAAAGTTCAAAAATCCGCTCAGCAGCAGCGTGCCTTCCCCGTCCGGCAGCACAACCTGCATGACCTTCCCCGGCTCCGCGCCCTCCTCCAGCATGTGGAGGAACGCCGGCGGATACGGGAACTCGCCGGGATCACCCGCAATCGCCGGCACGGGAGCCGGCGGCAGCAAGGGCGCTTCCCCATCCGTTCCGGCGGATTCGCCGGGCATCGACAACGTCGGCGTCATCGGGCCGTCCAACAACTCCGCATAAGGCATCGTGACCAAACTCATCACAGCCTCGGACGCATCCAGGCCGGCGCCTATCAGCTTATTCAATCCATCGTGCTCCGAATAAGGATTCGCCGCGACCAGCCCGAGCAGAAACAAAGCCCCGATCCCCCGGCGCCAGTAGCGAGGATGCCGCTTCGCCTTGTCGCGTCCATCCACTTCGGCCTCATCCCCCTCCTGCCCGGGCAGCTCCTCCCGCCAATCGGCCTCCGCCGACAAGGCGGCGAGCAGCTCATCCGCCTCCTCATAGCGGTCTGCGGGTACATGCAGCTCGATCGGGAACGGAGCGCTCCCCATAAACACGCGCATATAGCCGCCTGCTCCCGGCTCGCGGCGGAAATACGGAATATGTTCTGCCTGCAGCAATTGTTCGAA
Organism: Paenibacillus aurantiacus; assembly: GCF_042431225.1. NCBI lineage: Bacteria > Bacillati > Bacillota > Bacilli > Caryophanales > Paenibacillaceae > Paenibacillus > Paenibacillus aurantiacus. The sequence continues at coordinate 59,721 of NZ_JBHMDO010000042.1, forward strand.
GAACATCGCCTCCAGCTCGCTGCAGTCGCGCAGTTTGACGTAATGGCGTCTGTCGGCCAGTTTGAACTCCACTGTACGTTCCTCCTCTATCTGAGCGATTACTCGGCATCAACCCGTGTGCAAGGAACCATATTGTACCATGAATACCAATATCGGAAACCTCTCTATTTTCTTAACGAGAACGCGCAATCAATAGTTGCTCCGGAATGCGGCTCCATGACAATCGGATATCCAAAGACGAGCCGCCGTCCTGGCCGCTCCCTTGCGCGCTGCTCTAATAAAAAACCTGCCCGCCGCGTTGCGCATACACGCAATCACGGCCAAGCAGGTTGTATCGGTCGTGACGGATGGGCCGACTCCGGAGCGGCTAAGCGCCTTTGACGCCGAAGTCCGTCTTCGGCTCACGCGGCAGCCGCCGCCTCATGTTCGTGATCGCAACGCCGGCGAGGATCAGCACACCGCCGCCGAGCTGCGCGAGCAGGATCGGATCGCCCAGGACGAAATGGCTGACGATGATCGCGATGAACGGCGGGATGTTCATGAACATGGCGCTCATAGACGCGCCCGCTACCGCAATCCCGGAGTTCCACCAGAAGCCCGCCAGCCCTTGGCCGATGACGGCGACGCAGACGAGCAGCACCCACGTGAGCACCCGATGGCTCGCATGCAGATCGCCGTTCATCGCTTCGACCGCGACGGCAGGCGACATAAGAATCGTGCCGATCACCGTAGCATAGATCGTCACCTCGTATGAACTCATCGCGCTCGTCAGCTTGCGGATGAACAGCAGGCTGACCGACATGCCCAGCATCGCGATCAGCAAGAAGACGTCCCCGTGCGAGATACCAAGCTCTTTGCCGCCGTACAGGACGATGCAGACGACGCCGATGAGCGCGACGATGGCGCCGGTCAGCTTTTGCCCGGTGATGGCTTCCTTCAGGAAGATACGAGACAGCAGCGTCGTCGCGATCGGGGAGAGCGCGACGATCAGCGCGGCATTGCCCGCCGTCGACTCCCGCAGACCGGTGAAATAGAACAGCTGGTTAATTAGCGTGCCGGTAATGCCTGCCATGAGCAGAAGTCCCCACTCGCGCGCCGTCGGCTTCCGCATCGACTTGTTGATGAGCGCCACCGAGATCAGGAAGAGCGACATGACGACCAGTCTGGCGAAAGATAGAAAGATCGGCGAGAAATCGCGCAGCATGTACGCGCTCGCCACGTAGTTGCCTCCCCATAGCAGGGAGACGCCCCATAATTTAAAGTATACCGTACGATCTGACATGAACCTGTTTCTCCTTGCATGTTAAGTGTAGGGACGACGCGGATTGTCGCTTCCGTTATCCGCGCGTCCGATGTTTAAGGGCGTTCGCCCGCGCAAGCCGCTCGGCGAATCCCTCCCGCAGCCCGCGCAGCTTCTCCATCTTCTCCTCGATATGGCCAATTATAGCTTCAAGCCGCAGCACGGCTTCATCCAGCAGCACATCGCGTTCCTCTTCCGTATGCAGCTCCTCATAGTAGGAGGCTTTGATCCGGTCCAACTCTTCCTCCGCCTGCAAAATATCGCGGATTTCCTGCAGCGAGGCGCCAAGCACCTGCTTCAGCTTCAAAATATGCCGGGTACGCGCCAGCATGTTCTCGCAGTAGAGCCGATGGCGGCCTTCCGTGCGCGAGACGTCCGGCAGCAGGCCAACCTCCTCGTAATAATGCAGCGTACGGGCGGTAATGCCGAGCTGTTGCGTTACTTCTTCCACCGTGTATTTGCGGGTTTCCGTCATCGGGCGGATGCAGCCTCCTTTCGTCAATGTTTCATGATCTTCCTACCATACCAGAATTCAAAGCTTACGTTAACGTTAGATTCTGGTTAACAGAAAAAAAACCTTTGCAGGCGACGGTTCATTCACCGCCCGCAAAGGTTCCTCTTACTTACAACATGTGCCGTCTTACACCCGCTCCGCCGTTCTCCCCGCTTCCGTGTAGCGATTCGCCGGTATCGCAAGCCCCAGATTCCCGCGCAGCGTGTCGCTCTCGTATTCGGTCCGGAACAAGCCCCTATCCTGCAGGATGGGCACGACGTGCGCAATGAAATCCTCCAGCCCGCGCGGCACCGAGGAGCCGACCATGAAGCCATCGGCGGCACCCGCTTCGAACCACTCCTGCACCTGGTCCGCGACCTGCTCCGCCGTGCCGATGAACGTCGGACGAGGCGTCGCGACGGACAAGGCGACCTGCCGCAGCGTGAGCCCTTTCTCCTTCGCCTGCGCCTTGATGCGGTCCGTACTGCTCTGGAAGCTATTGCGTCCAAGGTCGCCCAGCTCCGGGAACGGCGCGTCCAGCTCGTACTGAGAGAAATCGTGGTGCTCGAAGAACCGGCCCAGGTAGAGCAGCGCATTCTCCGGCGACACGAGATCGACGACCTCCTGGTATTTGCGCTCCGCTTCTTCTTCCGTCGCGCCGATGACCGGCCCGATGCCCGGGAAGATCAGTATCTCGTCCGGATTCCGGCCGAACCCGGCCGCGCGGCGCTTCACGTCCTGATAGAACGCGATCGCCTCCTCGATCGTCTCGTGCCCGGTGAAGATCGCGTCGGCTTCCTTGGCGGCATAGTTCTTCCCGACCTCCGAAGCGCCCGCCTGGAATATAACCGGGCGGCCCTGCTTGCTGCGCGCGATGTTCAGCGGGCCTTTCACCGAGAAGAACTCGCCCTCATGGTTCAGCGCGTGCATCTTCGCCGGATCGAAGAACACCCCCGACGCCTTGTCGCGCACGAACGCGTCGTCTTCCCACGAGTCCCACAGTCCGCGCGTCACCTCGAGATATTCCGTCGCGATCCGGTACCGCTTAGCATGGTCCGGATGCTCCTTCTTCCCGTAATTGAGCGCCGAACCTTCCAGCGGAGAAGTGACGACATTCCACCCCGCGCGGCCGCCGCTAATGACGTCGAGCGATCCGAATTGGCGCGCCACCGTGAATGGCTCGCTATAGGAGGTTGACAGCGTCCCGACAAGACCGATATGCGTGCTAACCGAAGCGAGCGCGCTCAAGATCGTAATCGGCTCGAACCGGTTCAGGAAGTGGGGAATCGATTTCTCGTTAATATAGAGACCGTCGGCGATGAAGGCCAGGTCGAATTTGCCGGCTTCCGCCTGTTCCACCCACCGTTTGTACACCTCGAAATTGACGCTCGCGTCAGACTGTACGTCCGGGTGACGCCAAAGCGATGTGCTGCTGCCGACACCGTGAAGCATTGCGCCGAGCTTTAGTTGTCTGCGTTTACTCATGCCGGCTCGCCTCCAATGCGTACCGAAGGCGCGGCGCCGGTGGACACAACTTCAGCCGGCAGGCTGCATGACGAAGCCCCGCCGGAATTTGAGTCCGCGGGCACCGCAGCCGCCTGCCCGGCTTTGCCGCCGAGCTGCGCCTCGTACGCCTGCTTGATCCGCTCGATCTGATTCAGATGCGTCTGAACATGCTTCGAGAAGCCGCGAATGATATCGCGGACGCGCACCGTCTCGCCTTTGAAATTGATGCCGCTCTTATCGAATTCCGCTTCGCCAAGCCGGCGGAACAGCTGGCCGTTATAGCGGAGCAGCCCCCAGAACGCGTCGAGAATCTCGTAGACGTCGCTATCGTTGGCATGCTGCCCGGACACCCACAAATCTTGGTTGAAGGCTGGCAGCTGCGCTTTCGTATCCGCGAGTATATCCCGGATACGGAAGGAGACGACGATGTTGTGGTCGGCCAGATGGGCCAGTACCTCGGCGACGCTCCATTTGGTCTCGGACTCTTTCCACTTCAGCTGCTCTTCGTTCAGGCCCGCAATGGCCCGGGTCAGCTGCAGATGCGTGTCCAGATAGGACTGGATATCGGTTTCGCTCATACGGTTCCCTCCGTTTAATGGTCGTGTACCGGCGCGGGCGCCGGGTTGAAGCGTGAGAGCGCGAACAGGTTGATTTCCGCCCCGTCGGCGGCCCCGTCGGCCATCTCGGCCAACAGCTCGCCGACCGCGCTCGCGAACTTAAAGCCGTGGCCGGAGAAGCCGCCCGCGATCAGCACGTGCGGGTGCTCCGGATGACGGTCGATGATGAAATGTTCGTCCGGGGTCATCGCGTATTTGCACGCCGAGCCGCGCAGCAGACGTCCGGCAGCGCCGGGCATGAAGGTGCCGAGCGCGCCGCGCAGATCGCCCTCGTCCTCGGCGTAACGGCCGAAGGGCGCAAGCGGCTCGCCCGGCCGCCATGGATGGCCGCCGTCGTGCCGGCCGATCTTCAGCCCCATTCCAGCGATATCCGGGAAGCCGTAATACACGCCACCCGCGGTCGCCATCGTGAATCCAGGTAACGTTCCTTCCCGGTAGTCGTCGCCGCTCGTCTCGAACCAGCCGACGACTTTGCGAAGGGGGCGGATCGGCAGCGGCAGGAAGTCGGCCAGACCGCCGAACCAGGCGCCGGCGCAGAGAACGGCCGCCCCGGCATGGTAATCGCCATGCGGCGTATGCACGCTCGCCCTCCCCGCGCGGGCCGTAACGCCGATGACTGGCGTACCGGTCAGCAGCTTCGCGCCATTGGCCAGCGCCAGCTTCCGATAAGCGGCTACGCATCGCTCGCTGAACAAATAACCGGCGTCCGGCTCGTACAGCGCCTCGAACCGATCGGGCAGCGCAAGCCCCGGCCAGCGCCGGCGGATGTCCGCCGCGTCCAGCATCTCGACGGACACGCCCAGCCGAACCGCGTCCCAATATCTGCCGCGATGGGAGTGCACGTCCGGGTCGGCGAGATTGAGCACGCCGGACTTCGCGAGCAATCGCTCGCCCGTCAGCGCCTCCGCCTCCTCCCACAATTGCTGGGCGCGCAGCGCAAGGCGAACGTACGCGTCGCCGCCGCTATAGGCGTGCCGGATCAGACGCGTCTCGCCGTGATGGCTGCCTTCGCCGTGCGGCGGGTCGAACGCGTCGAGCAGCAGCACCCGCGCTCCCCGCTTGGCCAGCTGATAGCCGGCGCTCATGCCCATGGAACCCGCGCCGACGACGATGACGTCGTAGACGCGCTCGCCGGCAGTGAACCCGTAGTCGCCGTCCGCTCGGCTCATTCAGCGAGATCCCTGCCTGCTCCGCCCGCGAAGCGCGTCAATGCCCGTACCGCCGTCCCGGCCAGAAAGTCCGCCGCGATCGGCAGCGCGCGTTCGTCCAGATCGAACGCCGGATGATGCCACTCGTGGGGCCCGGACGTGCCGAGGAAGACGAACAGCCCCGGCACGAGCTGCTGGTAGACCGCGAAGTCCTCGCCGGCCGGAGAAGGAACGGGCACGACCGGCAGCAAGCCGAGCTGCTCCGCCTCCTGCCAAGCCAGCGCGGCCAACGCCTCGTCGTTGCGTACCGGCGGCGGACCTTCGATCCACCGGAGCTTGGCGGTTGTGCCGTACGCGGCCGCAACGCCGTCCACGATCTGGGCGAAGCGCGTCAGCACGCGGCTGCGCACCTGCTCGTCGAACGTGCGGATCGTGCCCTCGAGCACCGCCTTCTCCGGGATGACGTTCCAGATCGTGCCGCCGTGCAGCTTCGTGACGCTGACGACCGCGCTGTCGAGCGAGCCGACGCTGCGGCTGACGATCGACTGCAGCGCCGTCACGATATGCGCCGCCGTCACGATCGGGTCGATGCCGGCTTCCGGCACCGCGGCGTGCGAGCCGAGGCCCGCCACCTCCACGACGAAGCCGTCGGCGGCCGCCATGATCGGACCGCCCTTAATGCCGATCGTGCCAACGGGCAGATCCGGCTTGTTATGCAGGCCGAATATAGCGACCACGCTGTCCAGCGCCCCGCTCTCGACTACCTTCCGGGCGCCGGACGCCTTCTCCTCCGCGGGCTGGAAGAAGAGACGCACCGTCCCGGTCAGCTCCGCTTCGCGCTCCTTGAGCAGTTGGGCGGCGCCGAGCAGAGCGGCCGTGTGGAAATCATGACCGCAGGCATGCATTTTGCCCGGATGCTCGGACGCGAACGGCAGCCCGGTCTCCTCCTGGATCGGCAGCGCGTCGATGTCCGCGCGCAGGGCGACGACCGGTCCTGGCCGCGCGCCCCCGATCTCGGCGACTACCCCCGTGCGCAGCGGATAATCCGCGATGCGGATGTCCGATGCGGCAAGCCATCTGCGAATCCGTGCCGTCGTCTCGAACTCCTCGTGGGACAGTTCGGGATAGCGATGCAGCTCCCGTCGAATTTCCGTTAAGCGCCCCGCCAGGGCCGCCGCGCTGCGAAGCGTCGTTTCCTTGCTCATATCGCCATCTCCTCGCTCTATGCCGTCACTTCGGCGAACGCCTCGCTCAGCAATTCATAGGAGCGCACCCGCTTCTCGAACGGCGCGATATTCGCCGTCACGATGAACTCGTCGACGCCCGTTGCTTCCTGCAGCGCCAGCAGCTTCGCGCGTACCGTCGCCTTGGAGCCTGCCGTGATGAGCGGCGCTTTCTCCTCGATCGTGTACGGCTCCCCGGACTGACGTCCGTATTCCTCCGCCTGCTCGAGCGTGCCAAGCGTCACTTTCCGCCCGCTAGCCAAGTACACTTTGACCAGTTTCTGGGGCGGGATGAGCTCGCGCGCCTCCTCGTCCGTGTCCGCCACGATCGCCGACAGCGCGAGGATCGCCTGCGGCGAGCTTCCGCTCGCGCCGCTGAATTCGGCCTTGTACTTTCGCACCGCCCGGATCGCGGCTTCCTCATCCCCGCCGATGAATAGCGAGAATACGTACGGCAAACCGAGGCTCGCCGCGAGCGCGGCGCTGTCTTCCGATGCGCCCAGCACGTGCAGCTCCGGCGGCGCGAGCGGAATCGGCGTCGCCGCAAGGCCCGCCAGCGGGTCGCCGTCCTCGAATTCGCCCGTCAGATGCCGGCGCAGTCCGATGATTTTGTCCGTGAGCGGCTCCGGATTGGCTACGCCCCGCTGCAGCGCCTGCGTGCTGCGCGGCAGCCCGCCCGGCGCGCGGCCGACGCCTAGATCGACGCGTCCCGGCGCGAGCGAGGCGAGCACGTTGAAGTTCTCCGCCACCTTGTACGGGCTGTAATGCTGCAGCATGATGCCGCCGGAGCCGACGCGGATGCGGTCCGTCTTCGCCAGCAGGTAGGCGATCAGCACTTCGGGCGACGAGCCTGCCAGATGCTCCGAATCGTGGTGCTCCGCGACCCAGTAGCGACGGTAGCCGAGCGACTCCGCCCGCTGAGCCAGCGCCACCGTCTTCGCCAGCGCGTCCTCGCCCGTTTCGCCCGGATAGATCGGGCTTTGATCCAATATGCTTAATGAGACGCTCATGCGCATTCCTCCTAAATCGTGTAGCTCGCCTCCGGCGTCAGCCGCTTCAGAAACTGCTTCGTCCGCTCTTCCTTCGGATTGCCGAACAGCTGCGCGGGCGGCCCCTCCTCGACGATGACCCCTTCGTCCATGAACACGACGCGATTGGCCACGTCCTGCGCGAAGCCCATCTCGTGCGTCACGATGATCATCGTGATGCCTTCCTTGGCGATGCGTCGGATGACGGCGAGCACTTCGCCGACGAGCTCCGGGTCAAGCGCCGAGGTCGGTTCGTCGAACAAGATGACCTCCGGCTCGAGCGCCAGCGCCCTGGCGATGCCGACGCGCTGCTGCTGTCCGCCGGAGAGGCGACTCGGATAGGCGTCCAGCTTCGCGCCAAGTCCGACCTTCTCCAGCAGGGCGATGCCGCGCTTGCGCGCTTCGTCCTTGCTCATTTTCTTCACGACCACAAGGCCTTCCATGACGTTCTCGAGCGCGGTCTTGTGGCTGAACAGATTGTATTGCTGGAACACCATCGCGGAGCGGCGGCGCAGCGCGTGGATATCCTTCTTCCCGGCTCGTCTGGCGTCGAGCGTCTGATCCCCGATGCGAATCTCGCCCTCGCCCGGCTTCTCCAAATAATTGATGCACCGCAGCAGCGTCGTTTTGCCCGAGCCGCTCGGTCCGAGAATCGCGACGACTTCCCCTTTCTCGACGTGCAGCTCGATGCCCTTCAGCACCTCGTGCCTTCCGAAGCTCTTGCGGATGCCCTTTAGACTGATCATGCTACCCCTCCTCTGCTGTACAGGCTGATCCGCCGCTCGATCGCCGCCGCGATCCGCTCGATGATGATCGTCAGCCCCCAGAAGATGATCGCGACCGCCAAATATGCCTCGAAATACTTCCAGTTCGTCGATGCGACGATCTGCGCCTTTGCGTTCAAATCGACGACCGATACCGTGAACGCAAGCGTCGACCCGTGCAGCATGCCGATGACGGAGTTGGTCAGGTTCGGCAGTGCGGCCGCGATCGCCTGCGGGAACACGATGCGCCGCAGCGCCTGCGGCACCGTCATGCCGACCGAGAGCGCCGCTTCCATCTGGCCGCGATCGATCGCAAGCAGCCCGGAGCGCACCACCTCGGACATGTAGGCGCCCGCCGTAATCGAGAAGGAGACGAACGCGAACGTGATCATCGGTACCTTGGCCGAGTTCCAGCCGAGGTCGAACTGCGCGGACAGCGCATCGATCGCAAGCGGCAGGCCGAAATAAATGAGCAGCAAATGCACGAGCATCGGCGTACCCCGGATGAACGTCACGTAGCTGCTCGCCAGCTGCGCGAGCACCGGGATGCGGTACATGCGCGCAAGCGCCGTCGCCGTGCCGATGAGGAAGCCGCACGTGACCGAGACGAGCGTCAAGATGAGCGTCGTCGGAATCGCCGGCAGCAGCCCGACGAACGCGGTCCAGATAAAAGATGGATCAAGCTTCATACCTCGGCACCTCCTTGCCGCTCAATTCCGGGGCGACTTGCGCGAGCGGCCTACGCCCGCGCCACCTTCGCCATCCGCGTTCCGTCTCCGCCGAGTCCCGCCGCATGTGCCGCTGCAGCCTGCGCTCGAAGAGCAGCAGGAGACGCTCAAGCGTGAAGCTGACCGCCAAATAAATGATCGCAAGCGCAATATACGTCTCCATGAAGTGGCGGGTCAGCGTGCCGAGCGTCTGCGCCTTGCCCGTCAGCTCCATGACGCCAAGCGCGAAGGCGAGCGAGGTCTCCTTCAGCATGGCGATGACCAAGTTCGTGAACACCGGCACCGCAATCGCCAGCGCTTGGGGGAGCACGATGCGGGTGAACGACTGATACCCCGTCATGCCGACCGAATAAGCGGCCTCCACCTGCCCCCGATCGACCGCCGTCACCGCCGCGCGGATGATCTCCGAGATATTCGCGCCGGCATGAAGGCCGAACGTGACGATGACGAAGAACAGCACCGGCGCCTTGGTCACGTCGATCTGCACGAGCTTCAGCAGCTCCGGCAGCCCGTAATAGAACAGGAACAGCTGAATGAGCATCGGCGTACCCCGGAAGAACGACGCGTACACTTGGGATAGCCGCTGCAGCACCGGCACCTTGTACAGCCTCGGGAGCGCCGCCAGCAAGCCGGCGACCAGCCCAAGTCCGATGGCGCCGGCCACGATCGCAAGCGTCAGGTGCAGCACCCGCAGCAGCTTGGGGATAAAATCAAATACGTAGGTGATATCGAAGCCATACTCCATCCGTCGCTCTCACCTTTCTCGTCTTAGTGCCTTGCGCTACTTGACCGTATCCCCCGTAAAGTCGCTGCCCAGCCACTCCTCGCTCAGCTTGCCGAGGGTGCCGTCGGCTTTGATCTCCGTCAGCGCGCCATCGATTGCATCCGACAGCTTCTGCGCTTCCGGTTCGTCCTTGCGGAAAATAAACAGGATGTCCGCCTCGGACAGCGGATCCCCGACCGTCTTCAGCTTCTTCTGCGGGTCTTCGAGCGCCAGCGCGAAGTCCGCCCCGATCGTCGCGTCGACGCGGCCGCTCGCGATCTGGTTGATCGAGTCGTTGGCCGCGGAGCCTTCATAGACGATCTCGATTTTCTTGTCGTGATCTTTGTTATAATTCTCGAGAATCTGGTTGCCCGCGCTCGTCGGGCTCGTAATCGCCTTCTTGCCGGCGAGATCGTCCAGCGTCTTGATCGTATCGTTGTCCTTCGCGACGATAATCCGGTTGCGCCAGTGCGCGTACGGCACCTTGTTGAACAGGTACTTCTGCTCGCGCTCCGGGTTCTTCTCCATCTCGTGCGCCACGAAGTCGATCTTCTTCGTCTCCAGGCTCAGCAAGAGGTTCGAGAATTCCATCGACTGGAATTCAAACTCGTATTCCGCCAGGCGTTCGTCGATCTCGCGTACCAGTTCTACGTCGAAGCCGGTTAGTTTACCGTTCTCGTCGATGAAGCAAATTTGCGGAAATTCCGTGCCCGTCCCGACGACGATCTTCGTGACCCCCGCGCCGGCCTTCGCGTTCCCGCCGGATGCTCCCGCGGACGCGTTCACCGCCTTGTTGTTCCCGCCTTCGTTATTGCTCGAGCCGCAGCCCGTGACCGCCAGCGTCAAGGATAGCGCAGCCGCAGCTGCCGTCAACATTCTTCTCTTCATCGTTCATGCCCCTCCATATTCGGGAGACGGCCGCGCCCATGTGCGGGTCGCCGTGCCGCCATCGCCATTTCTAGTTTGGTGGTATCAGGTCATTGGTTTGCGTTCACGGTCGCAAGACCGGGAATGCAGCATTGACCTTTGTCATTGGTTTTATTGTCCGGCAGCCTGCCGACGGTCTCCGTTCCGACGTGCGAACAGATCCGGGTCGATCACCTTGCGCAGCAGATGCATCGTGCCGTCCCCGTTACCCGGGTCGAACGCCCGGATGCTCTCGTAGCCCCGGCGAAGATACATCGGCAGTAGCCAAGGATGCCGCTCCGCGGTAGCGAGCGTCACCGCTGGCTCGCCGACCCGCTCGCGGATGACCTCGTATTCCACCCAGGTGAGCAGTCTGTCACCGTACCCTTTACCTTGATCGTTCGGATGCACCGCGAACCATTTGATGAACGGATGGTCCGTAAATTCCTTTACTTCGTTCCCCTTGGACAGCGTGACGGTGGCCTTAATGACGCCGTCCGCTTCCAGCACGTAGCATTCGTTCCGAATGATGTTATCCCTCACCAACGCGACGTCCGCATGGGCAGCCGGCCAGCTCAGCTTCAGTTCCCGGATGAGCGAATACGCCTCGTAGATGACTTCGCGCAGCCGCGCCGCATCATTCACGCCCGCCAGACGGAACACTTCCCCCATGACTTCACCCCTTCTATCTGGATAAACATAATTCCCATGTGTTTAATGGGATTTAGGATGTTATTACTGTATCATCGCCTCTTGAGGCCGCGCTAATAGAGATTCTCTATAGATTGATTGAAGAATGGAGAATTGGCTTGAGCACGGCAAATTGGTTTGAGCAGATATTAAGCTGCTCAGCATTTTGCCACGGCAAATTGGTTTGAGCATGGCAAATTGGTTTGCCCAGTTGATAAACTGGGCAGCATTTTGCCCCAGCGGATAAACTGAGCAGCATTTTGCCCCAGCGGATAAACTGAGCAGCATTTTGCCACAGATCGTAAGCTGCTCAGCATTTTGCCACGGCAAATTGGTTTGAGCATGGCAAATGGGTTTGCCCAGTTGATAAACTGGGCAGCATTTTGCCCCAGCGGATAAACTGAGCAGCATTTTGCCACAGATCGTAAACTGCTCAGCATTTTGCCCCGGCAAATTGGTTTGAGCAGATATTAATCTGCTCAGCATTTTGCCGTGCTCAAATACTGTACATGCTCTCCTTCGCCAAAATCGCGTGGATGAATTCTTCGTTCTCGCCGGTCAGAGCAATCAGGTTCGTATGCAGCGAGATGCCCTTCGTCTCCTCGATCTCGACCGGGATCAGACTTCCCAGCTGCTCTTCCTCCTTGGCGCACAAGCCCGGCAGGAAGCAGATGCCCGCCTTCTGAAGCACCAGCTTCTTGGCGGTCTCGGAGTTGTCGGCGTGGAACACGATATGCGGCTTATGCTCGAGATGCTCGAAGACGCGGTGCAGACGAAGCCAGTCGAGCGAGCCGCATTCGAAGAAGACAAGCGTCTGGTGACGAATCTCGCCGATCGTCACCCGGCGCGTTTCGGCGAATGGATGTCCTTCATAGACATATAGGCGGATCGGATCTTCGTAGAACGGATAGGATTGCAGCGAGGGATGGCTTAGCTTGCGCACGAACGCGATGTCGATCTCCCGGTCGAGCAGCTTTTTGACCAGCTCGTCGGATGGCGCGGTCGTCAGCTTGAACGCTAGTTCGGGGAACTGGCGGCGGAGCTGCGGCAGAATATCCGGGATCAAATAATTCGACACCGACACCGTGCTGCCTACGCGCAGCTCCTGAGGACGGACGACCCGGTCCTGCAGATGAAGCCGGCCTTTCTGTATAGTCTGGAGAATTTGCTGGGCGTAAGGAAGGAATTGCTTGCCTTTCTCTGTCAACATGATCTGCTTGCCCTGGCGATCGAACAGCTTGCAATCCAGCTCGCGCTCGAGCGTCTGAATGCGGGCGGTCACCGACGGCTGTGACAGGAACAACACTTCCGCTGCCTTGTTGAAGCTGCCGTAATGGTTGACGTAGACGAACGCTTCGATGTTCTCGATATTCATGCTTGGATCCCTCCTTGGAATGAATGGGCACGATAGAAGTTTTCAATTCCAGCATTGAAATTTACTTTATCATATAGGAATAGTTGGAATTTGGGAATATAGTTGGCGTATGAAAAATGTAAAGGGGGATGCGCATGCATAACGCCGTTATCGAAGTGAGAGATGCGAGAGAGGAGGATCGCGACGATTTCATCGCCGTGCTGCTGGACGCATACGGCCAATACGCGGATGGGCTGCCCGCCGGGCGTTGGGAGACGTACCAGGCTTCGCTGCGCGCTTCATTCGATGAAGGACGACCGATCGCCCGGATCGTCGCCGTGGCGGAAGGGCGCCTCATCGGCAGTCTGCAGCTGTTCGGCTCTTCGGAGGAAGCATACGGGATGCCGGAGCTAAACATCCGCAATCCTGTCTTTCGTTATCTAGCGGTCGCGCCGGAAGCAAGAGGCCAAGGCGTGGCGACGCTGCTCATTCGCGAGGCGATCCGCCGCGCCAAGGCGCTCGGCGCCGATCGCCTGAATCTGCACACGACCGATCTGATGCAGGACGCGATCCGGCTGTACGAGCGGCTAGGCTTCGAACGGGCGAGCGAGACGGATATGACGGGCGGCGAAGCGCTTGTGAAAGGGTATCGGCTTGCGCTGAACGAGGCGGCGCTGCGGATTTAGACTGGAGCATGCGGCGCGAAGGAGCGCAAACGAAAAAAGGCGTCCAACGTGACCGTTAGACGCCTTAAGTCGTTCCCCACCCCTCATAATTCCTATCGCTTATGTCTTCATCGCCAGCTTATGCCGGTCCGGCGTGTGAGGCGGTTGCTCCATCCAGCCATTCTCGATCATGAGATTGCCGCCGTCCTCGGCATAATTGCCTGTCTCGGCGAACAGCTTCGCGTAGATCACACCCAGGTCATGCCTTGGGCTGACGGCGATCGAGTCCCCGAAATTTCTCGCTTTGGCCGAGGAGAGGCTCGTCACGAGAAACAACATCAGCTTGTCCGAGAAGGGCGCTACCGTGCTCGTGGTGACCGTGTATTGCGAAGGGATCGTCGCGGGCAAATCCTCCTTCTCGAGCACGGTCAGCAGATCGCGGTCCTGCTTGTGATTGATATTTTTGCCGCGGATGAAATAATCGCGGATCTTCTGGGACTCCGCCACTTGGGCGAAACCGATCAGCAGCACGGCCTTCAGTGTATTGAACTGCAAGTTCGCGAAGATTTGCGAAATCTCGACGCCAAGCAGCGGCCTTTTGTCTCCGAACAATCCGTTGAAGAAGCTTTGCTTGTGCACGATCTCCGGCTCGGACGGCGGCATGTAGGGCGGGCGGATGTATAAGCCTTTGCGCTGCATCAGGTCCGTCATTTCATTGGCGAGCTCGACCGTCTCGAAGAGAAACTTCGTGATCGCTTTGCGCATATCGGGCCGCGAGGTGTTGGGGAGCGTGATCGCATAATAAATCGTGCCTACCTTCAGCATCATGTCCATGAATTCCAGGTAGAAATTGTCCGAGAATAAGCGGGGCACGCTCTTGTTGACATCCTTCTCCGTGAACCCGACAGGCAGCGGATATCGTTCGGACCGATACGTCTTCACGACGAATTCATAGATATCCACGGCCAGCTTGTCGCACTTGTTGAGAATACGCCCGGCCTCCTTATCCTCGACCGTCGCAAGAAAATGGCTCAGCAAGCAGTGCGACAGCGTATTGGCCATGTAGAAATTCCACAGATTCCCTACTTCTGCCGACGTAAGAGAAGTTTGATGACTCACGTTGTATGCCTCCCGATGCAGGTCGTTGTTCCATAAAATACCCCACGCCTGTAAAAAGCATACTTTATCGCGTTTTGCTTGCGACCTCATCGCCGTATTCCACCCGCACTGGCAGCCCGCTGCCTGCCGAGCGCAGCGCGGCATGCGTTACCGCCATCGTCCGCGCGGCGTCCGCATACGATGAACGAATGCTAGAGACATCGCCCGTGCGCACGGCGTGGATGAACGCCTCGTTCTCGCGCTCGTATGGATTGCCCGCGTTCCGGTGCTCGGTTAGAACGCCTTTCTCCGTCACGATCAGCTTATCTGGCCGCACCTCGACCTGACCTTGCGCCGTGTAGACGGTCAGCCCGACCTGCCCGCCATCAGGGAGGATACACGTATTGGAGATCGTGGCGACGGCGCCGCTCGCCAGCTTCATCGTCACGGTGCCTACATCGTGGACGGTTACCCCTTCGTATTGCTCATGCATCGCACGCTGCGCGAAGGCGGCATACACTTCATCCACCTCGCCGAGCAAATACCGGAGCAGGTCGACAATATGCGTCGTCTGCTCGATGAATTGGCCGCCGGAGCCTTCCTGCTTCCGCCACCAATACACCTGCGGCATATCGCCCATCCAATACCCGAGCGCCATGCCGGCCGTTCGGCCGCGCAGCAGATCCGCCGCTCTCGCGGCTGCGTCGGCGTACCGGAAATGATAGCCCACAGAGGTAACCAGTCCAGCTTGCTTCACAGCCTCCGCGATGGCCAGCGGCTCCTCCATATCGGTGCCAAGCGGCTTCTCGACAAGGAACGGTATGCCGCGCTCAACAAGCCGACGCTCGATGTCGCCGTGCGCGAACGGCGGCACGCATATATACACCGCGTCCGGCTTCGCCTGATCAAGCATCTGCTCGACGTTCTCGTAAGGCTTGGCCGGCGCGTAACGCAGCGCGGATTGCTCGGCCTTGGCTAGACTGGACCCCACGAACGCGTTAACGGCCACCCCGTCCATGCGGGACAAAATATCGGCGTGCACGTGACTGAACCAGCCGGTTCCTACGATACCTACGTTCAACGTCATCATTCACCATATCCTTTCACTTGTTCGTAAAGCATTAGCCTCCGGGACATGGCGTGCCGGAGGCTCGAATCCATTGCGTTATGTAAGCCCGCAAGCCGCCGCCCCGGGCTGCATCAGCCGCGACTTATGCGGTCAACTCGGCGCTCTCCTGCTTCGCACCCTTGCGCGGCACCGAGAAGTTGAGCAGCAGAAAGCCGGAGATGAAGACGACCGTCCCCAAGATGATGATCCATGTGATTGGCTCTTGGAAGAACAAATACGCCCACAGGATCGTGAACAGCACCGAGCTGTTGCCGACAATCGCCACGATCGCGAAGGGCACCTTCTTGATGGCTTCGGCGAACCATAGGAAGCTAAGGCCCGTGATGACGCCCAGCAGCACCAAGGCGATCCAGGCACCGGCCGTCGCTTCGCCGCTTATGCCCTCCGATTGGAATGGCAGCGGAATCGCGCACATCGCGGCGCTCCAGAGGAACACCGAAAAGTTCAAATTGCCCGCGTCCATCGTCCGCACGAGGACGCGCTGGCTCAAGATATGCACAGCCGCGCCGATGCCGGCGAGCGTGAACAGCAGCGTCGTGAGCGCGCCGCCGCCGAGCAGCTGCCCGATCGGCGTCCCGTTCCAGCCGACGATCAGCACCCCGGTCACGCACAATGCGGAAGCAACCCAGCCTCGCGGCGTAATTCGCTCGCCGAGCATGAAGCGCGCCGCCAATAGAAGCGTGATGGTCTGGGCCGGCTGCACGAGAATATCCCCATAGGCATAGCCGATCGCGATCGCAATATTCTCGAACAGGTAGTTCAGCGACTTGCCGATCGCGCCGATCCAGATCCAAGGAAGCGCAGCCCGAAGCGAGATTCTACCGTCCTTCGCAAGCAGGTAGACGCCAAGGAAGACAACGCCGAAGAAAAATCGCGCGAACGTGATGAGCCAGCTGTCCGCCATGCCCGAGGCGGTCTTGACGAGAATGCCGACGAAGCTCCAAGACAGCGTCGCCAGCAGGAGCAGCACATAGCTCACCGGTTAGCGGTCCAGCTGCTCGCGCCACTTATATTTCGGCTGCCACCCAAGCAGGCGCTTTGCCTTCTCGCTGCTGAGCAGCGACTCGTAACCGGACAGCTCGGCGCGGAAGTCGGTCACGCCCGGATAGCGCGCTGCCATCAGCTCCCGGCTCGGGATGTCCATGCTCGACTCGTCCGCCGCAAGATTAAGCGCGACCGAACCGAGTCCTTCCGCCTCGACCGCCAGCCGGCAAGCTTCCGCCGCGTCGCGCGTGTCGATATAACTCCACAGGATTCGCTCGCGCTCTTCCGGCTTGTGGATGAACGATGGGAACCGTTCGTACCATTCCGGCGGAATGACGTTGCCGAGCCGCAGCGATACGACCTGCATGCCTGTACGGCGGTGGAACATGTCCGCCGTTGCTTCGTTCACGATCTTGGACAGTCCATAGCTGTCCTGCGGCAGCTGAGGATGCGCCTCGTCCATCGGGACGTACTCCGGGCTTAGCGGATGGACCGCGAAGCAGATGCCGTAGGATGATTCGCTCGAGGCGATCACCGCCTTGCGGATGCCTAGACCGGCCGCCGCCTCCAGCACATTATAGGTCGTCATGACGTTATTGCGGAACGTCACCTCCGGCGAGGTCATGCCCGCTCTGGGGATCGCCGCCATATGGACGACCGCGTCCGCGCCCGCAAGCGCCCCGTACGTCTGGCCCAAATCCTCCAGATCGATCGTCAGCGAGGGGCAGACCGCTTCTTCGGGCGGACGATTGTCCACGCTCAGCACCTCATAGCCTTGTTCGACGAAATGCTTCACGACCCACCGGCCCAGCATTCCGCTTCCGCCCGTTACCACTACCTTTGCCATTGCAAGCTCTCCTTTGCCTGATCGGAATATGATTATGCCAAAATCTCGTTGATCCGCTTCAGCGTCTCCTCGTTCAGCTCAATACCGGACGCCTTCGCGTTCTCGGTTACTTGCTCCGGACGGCTCGCGCCGACGAGCGCGCTCGCCACGTTCGGCTGGCGGAGAATCCAGGCGAGCGCCAGGTTCCCGACAGTGAGTTCAAGCTCGGCCGCGATGCCCTCGAGCGCGCGCACCTTCGCGATCTTCTCCTCCGAGATGCCGTTGCGAACCCACTCTAGCCTTGCCGCGCGGCTGTCTTCCGGAATCGCGGAAGCCGATGTGTATTTACCGGTCAAGAGCCCCTGTGCCAGCGGCGAGAACACGACCTGTCCAATGCCGGCGCGTTCGCCGAGGGGGATGACTTCCTTCTCGATATAGCGCTCGAACATGTTGTAGATCGGCTGATTCACGACGATCCGGTCCAGCAGGTAGCGATCCGCGACGCCAAGCGCCTCCGCCATCTGCGAGGCCTGCCACTCGCTCACGCCGACGTACAGCACCTTGCCTTGGCGAACGAGATCGTCCAGCGCGCGCAGCGTCTCTTCGAGCCGAGTCTCCGGATCGTAGCGGTGGCAGTAGTAAATGTCCACGTAATCGTGCCCGAGCCGCTTAAGACTGGCGTCCGCTTGTTCGAGAATGTGCTTGCGGGATAGCCCGCGGTCGTTCGGACCGTCGCCCATCTGGCCGAACACCTTCGTCGCCAGCACGTAGGAATGCCGTGGATACGCTTTCAACGTTTCGCCGACCAGCACTTCCGCCGCGCCGCGCTCGTACACGTTGGCCGTGTCGAAGAAATTGATGCCCAGCTCGTAGGCCGTCTTGATCGCGTTCACCGCGTTCTCGCGCTCTACGTAGCCGCCGTATGTAAGCCAGCTACCCAAGCTGATTTCGCTAACCTTAATGCCGCTGCCGCCTAATTTCCGATACTTCATGAACAACGCCTCCTATTCATTCGTTACCAAAATCTAGCGTTACGAGATACATTCCCATTCTATCCTACTTCGATGACGATGGAAATAAGTTCCGCTCGTGAAATGGGATTTGGCAAGTTCTCTGTAAAATGACAGATTGGTTTGCGTGCAGCCGTGGCTGCGAGCAGCATTCTGTCAATGAGATTGGTTTGCGTGCAGCCGTGGCTGGGAGCAGCATTACGTCCGCCAAAAGACAGACAGTCCCCGGCCCAAATCGGACCGGGGACTGTCGTGCGTACAGAGGCGAGAAACACCCGCTCGCGAAGCTCTCTACCCTTTACGGCAGCACGTTGCCTGCCGCGCGGAAGATCGCGTACCATTCCTCGCGCGTCAGTTCGACGTGGCTCGCCTTGATGCAATCGGTCAGGCGTTCGATGTTCATCGTGCCCGTCACCGGCTGCATGCGCGCCGGATGCCGGAGCAGCCACGCCATTGCGATCGTCGTGGCGCTAACTTCGTATTTGGCCGCGAGTTCGTCGATAACCCGGTTCAATTCCGGGAACTTGTCGCTGCCGAGGAACACGCCTTCGAAGAAGCCGTATTGGAACGGCGACCACGGCTGAATCGTGATGTCGTGCAGGCGGCAGAAGTCCAGAATGCCGCCGTCTCGGTTCACCGCCGAATCGTTAGCCATGTTCACATTGAATCCGCTCGAAATCATCGTCGCGTTCGTGATGCTCAACTGCAGTTGGTTGGCGACCAGCGGCTGCTTCACGTATTTCTGCAACAGCTGGATCTGCGTCGGGTTCTGGTTGGACACGCCGAAATGACGCACCTTGCCCGAGCGTGCCAGCAGATCGAACGCTTCCGCCACTTCCTCCGGCTCGACAAGCGTATCCGGGCGGTGCAGCAGCAGGATATCCAAATAGTCGGTACGAAGCCGCGACAGGATGCCGTCGACGGAGGCGAGAATATGCTCCTTCGAGAAGTCGAACATCCCTTGCGCAGGGCGAATGCCGCATTTGGACTGCAGGATGATGTTCTCCCTCACGCTGTCATTCATATGTATCGCATCGGCGAAAATCTCTTCGCAGGCGCCCGCGCCGTAAATGTCCGCGTGGTCGAAGAAGTTCGCCCCTTGCTCCAACGAAGCTTGCACGAACCGTTCCGCTTCGTTCTTCTCCAGCGAGTTGATCCGCATGCAGCCAACCGCGATAACAGGTACATCCAATCCGCTCGTGCCAAGCTTGATCGTACGCATACCGTGTGTCCTCCTCTTTGTGTTCGCGCTCTAATCGAATCTTATCGTCATGAAGCCATGAGACCAATCGCATTGTCTCACATACGCGGGGCCATGAGCAAGGACGCATCCGGTCACTGCCGGGCTGTGTCGCTTGTCCCCCATTATTGTAACGAATCCGATGGCGCTGGCAAGGCCGAGAACCGCTATAACGATACTCGACCGGGCAAATGAACCAACCCCGTCGGGCGCCCGACGGGGTTTTACCAGCTGTAGCCTTTGCCGCTGTGACGGTACACCCACAGAAAATATACCCGCGACATAAAGTATGTCGTCAAGAGCGTTACCCAGGTATAGCACCAGTTCCAATGCACATAATGGATCAGTTCCGTGTTGCGCTCGATCTCGACTTCCAAGATCGTCATCGCGGTCGGAAAGGCAAGGAACCACGCCCACTTCTTCCACTTGGCGCCTGTCGGATAATGCAGATTGAAGATGACGCACAACGCTGGGTAGATGAAATATTCGAATGAGAAACTCGTCGCATTCGCTTTCACGAATTCGCGGATCGGGTATTCGATCAAGCCCCATTCCACGACGAGCAGGCCGAAGCTCCATGTCATCGTCTGCTTGAAGAGAAAGATGATCGTCGCTTCTCGAAGCTTGTCTTTGGACGTGAGCCGGATCAAGGCCAGAGCGGTTATGATGTCGATGGATATAAGGATCGTCCGATCCATGACCAATTCGGACACGCCGTTCACCTCCGCTTGGCGGTTCATTTACAAGTTCCCCATTATTTTGCATCATGCAAGCATTTGTATGCACATTTTACGTGAAAGCCCGCCACTCTCACCGCAAAAAAAGCGGCCAATCGGCATAAAGCCGTTGACCGCCTTGCTAGTCGCATATAGAGGTTCAATCCTTAGTATGCCGTCCAGCCTGCATCGGCCGTCACGACCGTACCGTTCACGAAGCTGGAATCGTCGGAAGCTAGGAACAGCGCGACCTTTGCAATTTCCTCCGGACCGCCTACGCGCGGGTTGACCTGCATGCCGACCATCGCCCGGCTCATGCCGAATTCGTTCGGTGCCGTCATCGACGTGCCGATGTTCGTCGCCACCCCGCCCGGCGCGATCGCGTTGCAGCGGATGCCCGAGGTTGCGTATTGGAAGCCGACATTCTTCGTGAAGCCGACCACCGCATGTTTCGCCGCCGTATAAGCCGCGCCTGCTCGGGAGCCGTACAAACCGCCTGCGGAAGCAACGTTAACGATGACGCCGCTTTTCTTCTCCAGGAAGATCGGCAGCACTTTGCGCGTCGCCCGCATCGGTCCTGTCGTATTGACCGCGAAGACGCGATCCCACAGCTCATCCGTTAACTCGCCCGCCGGTACGAAGTTGTCCATAATGCCCGCGTTATTGACCAGAATATCAACCGTGCCGTACTGCTCGACAGCCGTGTCGATCATGTGCTGGATATCCGCTTCGATGGCGACGTTCGCCACAACCGCGATTGCTTGTCCGCCCTTCCCTTCGATGCCTGTCACGACCTCTTGCGCGGATTCTAGCCGCAGATCGGCAACGACGACCTTCGCGCCTTCCGCTGCGTACAGTTCTGCGATCGCCTTGCCCATGCCCGATGCCGCGCCTGTGACGACGGCTACTTTATCCGTAAGCTTCATGTGAATGACCTCCTGAATGTTCTGCAGTATAGGATTCGGCAGCGTCATGAAGAAGATGCCGGCTGAAGGAGTAAACCAACAACTGTACAGTAGAGAACAGCTGTTAAGGCGAGTATAATAGAGATTTGGAAGGGGTTACAATCAGTAAAATCAGCGGTTTTGACCGCTAACGGACAAATCGCGCGATACTGTTCAATAACGCGAAGAGGGAATGAGTGGCATGTCCGATATGAAGAAAACCGACCGGCGGATTCTCCGAAGCCGTGCAGCCTTGCGCGAAGCGCTGCTCGCGCTCATGGCGCAGAAGCCGTTCACCGCGATCTCTATCACCGAGATCGTCCAGTTCGCCGATTATAACCGCGGCACGTTCTACGCGAATTACGAGAGCAAAGAAGCGCTGCTAGACGATGTGCTGGAGCAGTTGATCGAGCAGCTGCTTCAATCCTACCGGGCCCCTTACGAGAACGTTCAGGTGTTCGACATTCACGAACTGCAGGCCAATTCGGTCAAAATCTTCGAGCATTTTCACCAGCACGCCGACGTCTACACGACGCTGATGAAAAGCGACGTCCTTCCGCTGCTGAGGGAGAGACTGTTCGCCGCGCTCAAACGGATCACCCAAGAAGAGCTGGTGTACGATATGGACGGCCCCGATCGCGAGCTGCTCGCCATTTACTCCATCCACGCGCTGCTCGGCCTCGTCCTGCACTGGGTCGAGAGCGGGTTCGCACACTCCACATCGTACATGCAGGACCAGCTCGTGAAGATCATTAATTGGCGTCCGGCCGGAGCTCGGACGGTCGTACTGCGACCGAAGCGTTGACGAGGGCGGTAGATATTGCGGCGGCAGCACAAAGAAGGATCGCGCTCCGGCATGCCGGTAACTGCGATCCTTCTGTCGTTCTACGGCCAATGAAGCACCTTGCGGACCATTATAAGTACGGACCGTACGGCTCGACGTTATTTCTAGCTAGCCAACGCCAACGCGTAGCTTAGCCGCACGAAATCATAGCCGCCTTTGTCGTTCGGACGGCGATAGCCGAAGTATAGGGCGCCTCCAACCTCGCCGATGAATTGGATGTCTTCGCGGGTAATGGCGCCTTCTTTCACCTTCACCGGCACCAAATCCGCACCTTTCAGCAGCTTGCCGCACATCTCGGGATCGTGTTCCCGGAGGGTGCTGCCGTCTTTGGAGAAGAACGCGACTTTCCGTCCATCGCCCAACAAACGAACGGTGTTCCTTGTCCTGCTAGAGAAGTCTAGTAACGCGGCCACGTCGGAAGGGTGTATTTGTCGTTATCGTAAACATAGACAAACCCCGTTGAATAGGTCCCAAGCTCCGCGCCTGTCGGAGCGGACAGCAGGATCGAGAAATATTCGAACCATTCTTTGACGCTGTCGTCGTACATCGTGATCGTAATCGTCTTCGTCGTCTCGCCCGGCGCGAAGTTCAGCACGCCCGATTGCGCTGCGTAGTCTCTGCCCGCAAGCGCCGAATAATCCTTCGTGGCATAGTGCACCGAAGCGGAGCCGCTTGTATCACCGGTGCGGGCGACCGTCATCGTCACCTGCTTGTTCTCTTCATAGACGGTTGTCGTGAACGGACTGAACTGCAGCACGCCCGTCGGATCGTTGTCCTTGACCGTGACGGTGCTCAGATAGTTAGGACCGACGACCGCGCCGCCTGTCGCATCCAGCAGGCGAACTTGGAACTGCTCATCCGCCTCATGCACGCTGTCGTCCACAAGAGGGACCTCGATGAACTTCTCCGTCTCGCCGTCCGCGAATGTCAGCTGACCGCTGTTGCCCACGTAATCCGTGTTCTCCGCGGCCGTTCCGCCTAGAATCGCATACGTCAGCGTAGCTTCGCCGTCGTCGCCGTCCATCCGCGTCACCTGCAGCTTCGCCGATCCGCTATTCTCACCGACGGCATATTGGCTCGCGCCTAGCATGAACATGCCCGGATGCTGCTCCTCGTGCGGCTCGTTGTCCTCGATCGTATACGTTCGCGTTCCATACGTGCCGATGACTGCACCGTTCGTCGGATTGGACAGCGTGATCGTCAGCGTCTCGTTGCCCTCGGACAGCGCGTCGTCGAGAATCGGCAGCGGGATATACTGCAGCGTCTCATCCAACGGGAAAACAAGCGTGCCGTTCGTACCGGTAAAGTCTTTTCCTTCCTCGGCGGTGACTCCCGTGATGGTATAGTCGATGGCTGCTTCCACGTCCGCGCCATCCGTGCGAATGACGCCAATGTAATGCGTACCGGATGCTTCGCCCATCGGCGCGGTCGGATTTATCTCGAAGCTGCCCGCGCGCGGGGTCCACGGCTCGTTATCCAGAATGCGAACCTTTGTGACGAACGTATCGCCGAGCGTCGCGTCATTGGTCGGATTGCTCAGGGCCAGAGAGAAATATTCGTTCCCTTCGCCATCTCCATCGTCGTAGATCGTCACCGGTATCGTCTTGCTGCTCTCGCCCGGCTCGAACGTCAGCGTGCCGCCGACGCCTTCGAAGTCGGCCCCGTTGCTCGCCGTGCCACTGTCGATTTGATAATCGACCGAGACGTAGCCGTCCGTGCCTTCGGATCTCGTCACCGTCACGTAGACCGTCCCTTCCGGGTCGTTCTCGTCGATCTCGGTCAGCGCCGCCGAGAAAGCCAGCTTGCCCGGATTGTACGGCACGTCGGGATCGTTGTCGACGATGGTTACCGTCGTCGTGCCGCGATCGATCGTCGTCTCCCCGTCGCTGACGTTGAACAGCTCGACAGTGAACGATTCGTCCGGCTCGTGCTTGATGTCGTCCGTAATCGGAATTTCGATCGTGGCGAACGTCTCGCCCGGTCCGAAGGTAAGCTGTCCGCTTGCGGCCAAGTAATCCGCTCCCTCCGTCGCCGTCCCGCCATACGTGGCATAGTCGACCGTCAAGGAACTGGCCGCGCCCGTGCGGCTCACCCCGACATAGACGTAGCCGGCGCCTTCATCGACCGTCACCTGCGCCGCGTCGAACGCAATCGAGCTCGGCGGATCCGGAATCCAGTCGTCGCCTTCCTCCGCGAATGCGGCGCTTCCCGGCAGGATGAGCGAAGCCGCCAGCAGCGCAGCCCCAATTTTACGGCGAACCGTTGTCGTATTCAGCACAAACAAACCTTGCATAATTATAAAACCTCCGATATCAATTGATTTTCATTTGGAATAAAGGATGAATGGAAGAACGCGGGATGGACAAAGACATACGCGGGGCAGGACCGCACCCGAGGGATAACGAGCGGACAAGCTATGGCTTTCGTGGATGGCGCTTCTAATCGAGGAGTGGACAGTCAGTCATACGCGGGAATATCCATAGAGCCGCCTCTTAGATGCGGCATGCTTGTCGTCGATCGTTCCGTATGCCCTTCACCTCCTTTCAGAGCGTAAGGACAACGCAATAGTAGTGGGAGAAAATGAACTTGCTAAACCAAACAACAATCGAGGGAAAAAGAGAAAAGGTAGAAAACGTTGGGGAGAAAACAGATGGGCAAGATCGGAAAACACTTGCCGAATGAGGGGGATCTACCGAACTTGCAAGGGGTCATGCGGTGGTGTTCGATACGCTACGTATCTATATTGCCATAAAAATCAAATTTGGCAAGACCTTCTTCGAAAAATAGGCCGAGGCGATGCTTTGTGCCTAAAAAAGGGACGCGCCCTCCGGTACCAAAGTCTCTATGCCGTCAGGTTAAGAAGGGGCTCCGCCCCTTTGACCCCACTTTTGTTCCCCCCTCCGCCGCAATGCTGTCAGGTTAAGGAGAAACGTCCGGATGGAGTATGAGCGGCGTGCAGACAAGCAATAACGACCTAGGCGCCGTTATCGGGCGCAACGGCTGCCTGCAGACAAGTTATAGCGACATAGAAGTCATTATCGGGAGCACGGACGGCCTGTGGACAGCAATAGCGACATAGGCGTCGTTATCGGGTGCTCGGATAGCCTGTGGACGAGCAATAACGACATAGGCGTCGTTATCGGGAGCGCGGACGGCCTGTGGAAGAGCAATAGCGACATAGGCGTCGTTATCGGGTGCTCGGATAGCCTGTGGAAGAGCAATAGCGACATAGGCGTCGTTATCGAGAGCAACGGCTGCCTGTGGACGAGCAATAACGACATAGGCGTCGTTATCGGGTGCTCGGATAGCCTGTGGAAGAGCAATAGCGACAATTAGCATCGCTATCGAGGCATGGACGGCCTACAGACGAGCAAGCTCCTACCACGTCCCGGCGCTCTTAACCTGACAGCATTGCCCTCCGCCGAGGGGTACCAAAGGACTAAGCGTATGCTTCCGAAGCAGTTTTCCTCCGGAAAACTTTTACCTCTGGACTCCCTTCTTCGTGCGGACTCAATTGTTCGCGGACGGCGTGTTGCTTCGAGCTGGCACGCTTTTGTCCTGTCGGACAAAGCTTCAGTCGGTATTGAAGTTAATCCTAGTCATAAGCCTGTCAACTAAAGGCCATGGGGGGGATTCGACAACATTGGACAAAATCTCCACGACTATATGGCGGGCGGGACTCAGGAATGGATAAATGTACATGTCCGGCGTGGGGTAAAGCCTAATCATTTCGTTAATCTGGCCAATAGTTGACTTGCCGCGATATCCAATTCATATTCTTGCTCCGCGATGGTCGGTTGTAATACCAAGCGCTGCAGCTCCGATGTCAATTCGCCAATAACATCGTCCGGCAGTTCCTGAATGATCCACCCTAAACACGCGTATTGCCACATATCATCATGCGAGTTCAACACGCGCTTCAGCTCGGGTATAAGCAGCTTCCCGCATGGGATGAGCACCTTGGGCAGCTCCTGAGCTACAGGCCAATTGATATCCTGCATCCAAGTCAGCAATTCGGGCAGTATAGGCTGAAGCTGCAGCGGATGAACGTCTTGCAAGCGACGCACCGTCTCCGTATCCATCTTATCTCTGGGAAGGAGGTCCAGTATGGACGGAGACTGCGTAATGGAGCGGTGAATAAACGATGCCGCCCCATACGAATGCCCATAGTTCCGATGTACGAGAGCGCCGATAATCGCTTCGTCCAGCGTAGCGTAGAAACTTCCCGCCTCTTGATAATCGACGTAGGCGCTATACCTGACAGACTGTGCGCTACTTTTGCCATATGAGGTTTCGGTCTTGACGAATTGATAGCCGTCTAGCTCTAGCATTTCCGTCACGGTTGTCGTCGTTTCGTCGGAGTTATACTCGTGTCTGCTGCGCAACCAGGCCTGCTGCTCCGGATTCACAATCCTTTCCCCTTCCCAAAACTAACGCCGCAGCGCCCACAATCCCGCTTGCTTAATCAGCCGCCGGTAGGTCTCGCTCTTGAACGACGGGTTGTGGTGGCCCGGCATGAGATAGACGACGCGGCCGAGGCCGAAGTCGTGCGCCCATGCCGCGGGCCAGCGCGCGCCTTCATGCTCATATTCGAGCAGCAGCGTCGTCTGTCCGATCGGGTCCATGTCGAACCGGTACGGCTCTTCGTCCATCGTGAAGCCTTCGATGCCTGCCATGATCGGATGTCCCTCCGCGCCTGCCGCCGGGCGGAACCGCAGCTCCGTATATTCCGGATGCCCGGTGAACTTGGCCCCGATCAGCTGCGCCAGCTCCGGATCGCACTGCAGCGAGATGCCGTTGTGGATGACGAGCAGACCGCCTCCGCCGCTCACGTAGCCGAGCAGACCGGCGACCTCTTCGCGCTTCTTCTTGATCTGCCACGCGTCGGCGTAGGAGATGACCAGCTCGAACGGCGCCAGCTCCGACGCGCGCAGCCGGCCATAGTCCTCCGTCGCCGTCAGCGCAAGCACGCCTTGAAAAATATCCCGAACCTCGTCCATCGCCGCCTGCAGCGGGTGGTATTGCGGATTCGTCAAATCCCCGATAATCAGCGCATTCCTAAGTTCCGTCATTCGTATCGCCTCCCTGGTATTAGGTCCAGCTCATCTCGGCCCCGGTATAATCCCGGAACGCCGGATGCGCGCGGTCTTCCGTCTCCTCCGAATAAGCCGCGATGACGCCGGCGATGCCGACAGCCGCTTCCTCCGTCGAGATCGCGCCGTGTTCGCTAAGCGTGCCGCCCATATAGCTGCGCATCCAGCCGGGATGGATGACGAGCACCTTGCCGCCGTGCTTGCGCAGCTCGTTGTGCAGGATGTTGGATTGAATATTAAGCGCCGCCTTCGACATGCAGTAGCCGTACCAGCCTTCGCGCCATGTCTGGTTGATCTGGCCCGCCTCGGACGAAATGTTCACGACGAGCTTCCGCTCGCCAGCAAGGAGCAGACCGCTCAGCGCCTCCGCCATCCGCAGCGGCCCGACCGCGTTCACCTGGTACATTTTCTGCAGCCGTTCGTAATCCAGCCCGCCGTGAATGTTCCCTTCCTGATTGCCCGCGATGCCTGCATTGTTCACGAGCAAGTCGATCCGGTCCGTACGCGCCGCAATCCGCCCGGCAGCCTCGCGCACGCTCACTTCGTCCGACACGTCGAGCTCCAGCACGATCACCCGGTCGCGCGTCTCCTCCGGCAGCTCCGAGAGAGCGGGCCAATCTGACAAGAACTGTCCCGCGAACACCGTGTAACCCTCTTTCACGAGCTCCATCGTCAGCGCGAAGCCAAGCCCCCGATCCGCACCAGTAACCACCGCGTATTTACCCATGTACGATTCTCCTCCTTATCCTCCTCGAAGCTGTCTTGCCGCACTCGTTATTCATTGCCGGGCCGCGGCCAGCCATGAATGGGCTTCCACCCGAGCAACCGCTTCGCCTTCGCGTTGCTGGACCACGCCGCATGGCCGGATAGCCCGGCGTGACCGGCGAAACGCTCGGCCAAAGAAGGGTAGTACCGACTCAGCAGCTCGGCGTTGTCCAGCGGCGAACAGGTGTCGTCGGCCGTGACGTTCACCGCTTCGCAGCCGATGCCGTCCGTCTCCACCGCAAGGCGCGCCGCCCTCGCCGCGTCCCGCGCGTCCACGTAGCTCCACAAGAATCGCGATGCGCCTTCGTGGCGGGCCAGCCACTCGTATTCGTCCGGCAGCGGCACGTGGCCGTACCGGAGCGAGACGACCTGCATGCCGCATCTGCGATGGAACATGGCGGCTGTCTGCTCACAGACGATTTTGGATAGCCCGTATCCCTCCTGCGGGAGCAGCGGATGCGATTCATCGACGGGGAGCGCATGCGGCGAGAAGCGGTTCTCCGCATAACAATAGCCATAAATGGATTCGCTGGAAGCGATTGCAGTCTTGGCGATGCCAAGACCGGCCGCCGCCTCAAGTACATTATAGGTGGACATGACGTTGATTTGGAAAACTTTTTCGCTTGGATACGTTCCCGGCGCGTTGATGCCAGCCAGATGGATGACGGCCGCAGCGCCTTGCAGCGCGCCGTACACCTCGCCCAGGTCAAGCAGATCGACGATTCGGGTCCGGCACAGCCGCTTGCGCGGGTGCTGCCGGTCCAGATTGACCGGATCGTGTCCATGCGCGAGCAGTTCTTCGATCACGTAAGCGCCGATTCGGCCGCTCCCGCCGGTTACGGCGATTCTCATGGCGTATTCGCCTCCTTCCCGGCCGCGCGTTCGCTCGCTTCCTCCCGCTCGATCATGGTGATCGCAGCCCGCATATAACCGAGCGCGTACGCCATGCCTGCATGCCACGGCGCCGCGCATTGCGTCATCGGCGTATGGTCGGGAATGAGCACGCCGTCGAAGCCGGAGCGCTTGCACAGCCGAAGCGCCCGGATCATATCGATGTCGCCTTCGTCGAGGAATACCTCGTCGTAATGCGGCACCTTGCCTTTCACGTTGCGAAAATGGATATACCCGATATCCCGTCCGTAATCCGTTATCGCTTCGTACACGCTGCCCTCCGTCATTTCCGCCGTCGTCCCCATGCAGAACTCCAGCTTGTTCGACGGGCTGGGGTACAAGTCGAGAAGTCGACGATAATAGTCCGGCTTATAGACCAGCCGGGCCGTCCCGCGTACTGTGGGCAGCGGCGGGTCATCCGGGTGCGCGGCCATGATGACGCCCGCCTCCTCCGCCACCGGGATGATCTCCCGCAAAAACCTTTCGACCCGGTCCCACAGCTGTTCCTCGGCGATCGGGGCGACGTAGCTCTCGGGCGCTCCGGGGTCGTATACGAAGTTCCAGACGGTCCCTTGCGGGATTGGGGTCTGGTCTGGATTGTGGAACACCGCCGTCCTTGCCCGTCCGCGCGCCGCCGCTTCGTTCGTCAGCCCCCAGACGCCGGCAATGCTGAAGTTATAGCCGACCACCGGGATACCCGCGCGTCCAGCGCTTCGGACAATCGTCTTCAGCCGCTCCATCTGCTCGCCTCGTCTTGGCCCGTCGAGAAGCACGTCGTACCAATGGGCGGGGCAGAAGTTCTCGATGGCATGAAATGCGAGCCCTTCCGCAATCATCTGCTCCTTCAAGCGAAGCATTGATTCCAGCGTATACATCTCCTCATGCCGCGCCAGATCGATCACCGGCTCCGTGTAATCCGTCAAATGCGCCACGATATCCGTGCAGCCCATCTGCCGGGCGAAGCGGAAGTTATCCGGCGTCAGCATGCGCTGTCCGAGTCCAAGTCCGAGCCTCATTGCGATGCCTCCTCTTGCGACCAGGCGTCGCCGACGCCTCCGATCTCATCCGAACCCTGTCGACCTTCCGATGGCAACGGTGCGGTTGTTTTCGAACTGACGACACTTTCCTCATTGGGACGCACAGAATTAGTCTCGTTCGCACCCTGTCGTCCTTTGGATGGCAGCGGTGCGGTTGTTTTCGAACTGACGACACTTTCCTCATTGGGACGCACAGAATTAGTCTCGTTCGCACCCTGTCGTCCTTTGGATGGCAGCGGTGCGGTTGTCTTCGAGCCGACGATTCGCTCCGCATCGGGACGCGCCGCAGCTACCGCCCGCGCTCCTTCGTCTTCGCTTCCAGCGAGTTCGCCGTACACCGCCAGCTCCCGAATCGCGTACCCGAGCGTCGTGCCCGCTTCCGTCATATTCACGCGGATATACCGCGCGACAAGGCGCTCCGGCCACACTTGCTCCGGCTCGCCCGCCCCGTGCGTCTGCCAGACGATCGTCGTCCACCGTTCGCCGTCTATTGAGGCGTCCAAGTCGAACGTTCGCGCATACCCTTCGCCCCACAGCAGCTTGATCCGCTCTACGAGATAAGCAGCCTGCAGATCGACGGTCAGCCACTGACTGCCCCGGCGTTTGGATACCCAAGCCGTCTCCCGTCTGCCATCCACCGCGCATTCGCCGCCCAGCTCGCTCGTATATTGGCAGGAGCTGACGGCAACCGGCCGGAGCCGCGCGATATTACGCGATTCCCTCAGTCGAAGGCCGTCCGCTCCAGACTCCATCGTCGTCAGCAGCAGCGCGCTTCGTCCCGGCAGCCGCACCTCCAAGCCTGCCGCC
The DNA here is from genome assembly GCF_042431225.1 of Paenibacillus aurantiacus. Classification (NCBI taxonomy): domain Bacteria; kingdom Bacillati; phylum Bacillota; class Bacilli; order Caryophanales; family Paenibacillaceae; genus Paenibacillus; species Paenibacillus aurantiacus. The sequence goes on from NZ_JBHMDO010000042.1 coordinate 90,290, forward strand.
AGATCCGCAGCTTCAATCCGGAACGCCGGAGCAGGGAATCCGGCATCATCCGCCGCCCGCGCGTCCTCGCGGTATTGATACGCCCGCAAGGCCGTCCGCTCTGCCGCATCCGGAACAACCAACCGCACCGTCTGCTCCTCATCCCGATGATTGACCGCCACCAGCGACAGATGCTCGCGTCCATCCGTTCCCGGGAGCGTGGCCGCCGCCGCACGCACGCCTGGTATGCCGCACTCGCTCGCGTACACGATCCGGCTTCCTCTCGGGAAATACCGCGACATCAGCGCCATCGGGTCATACCACGGACGCAGCTGGCGATCAGTCGCGTCGCCGACCGTGTTCCAGAATCCCCATGTCTTCAACTGGCCGGAGCCAGCCGGATAGCCGGGGGCGCGGTGCATCGAATCGTCCAGCATCCAGGCGACAACGCCCGCCTGCCCGCCACGGATCGTCTGGATCGCGAAGTCCGCCATCAGCAGGCCATATTCGAACGTCTTCACGCGGCTCTGCTGGTCGTGCGCTTCGTCCTTCCCTTCCACGATGCCCGCCTCGGTCATCAGATAAGGCTTCGCTGCGCCGAAGGAATCGTAACGGTCGATAAAATCCCGCTTCGCCCGCACCATCCGCTCCATGCCGCCGCTGACGATATCCAGGTCATTCACGTAGCGGTGCACGTCGTAAGCAGCCACGACATCGTCCAGCGCATAGACGGTCAGATCAACCCAGTCGTCTTCATTCGAGGAGTCCGGGCCGATCAGCCCGATGCGTTCCGTCAAGCCTCGCTCCTCCATCATCCGGCGCACATGCAGCATGCCGCGCCGCCAGAGCGCGAACCGGTTGCCGTCCTCCGTCGCCCAAGAGCCATTCGGCTCGTTGATGAAATTGTAGTACATCAGGATGGTGTAACCTCTCACATCCAGCATATGGACGAGGAAGTCTCCGATCAGCTCCGCCCACGCCGCATCGTCCGAAGCCGTCAGGCCGATCTCCGGGCTGCGGCTCCATTCGCCGATGATCACCTTGATGTCATGGCGCTCGCAATAATCCAGAATGCGATAAGCCCGCTTCATCATCGGCGTATTCCAATCGTAGATCGGATCCCCGTCCGCGTCCCAACCCGTCGTGTAGGCGTTCGCCCGCAGCATGAGTCGGATCAGCGGCACCCTAGTGAACGCCACCCGCTCGACAATCATTGCCCATTGTTCTTCCGTATACTCATAATCGTCGGATGGGTCCCACTCGAAGCCGACGCCCATGTAGCGCTCGACCAGCACATGATCGGTGTCGACGATGATCGTGCCGGCATCAACCTGTCTTCTCCTTCCGTCTTGCCCCTCCACGTTCGGGGACACGCTCGTGCGCAAGCTATTCTCCTGCTCCTCCCGCATGGCCCTATTCGCCCCTCTCGTCTCCATTACTATCGTGTTCTCCGTCCGCGCTAGCCCGCCGAATCGGCAGCCAATCCAGTACGTCTTGGATCGCGGTATCCCAATAGTGCCATTCGTGCCCCGCATCCGTCGTCTCGAGATAGGTCAGATCGACACGACCTGCGAACTGCCGGTGAAAGTTACGATTGATGTCCAGATTGAAATCGGCCGTCCCGCACGCTTGATAAAACTTCGGCAGCCGCGCGCCTTCCTTGATCCTTCCTTCCAGCACATGCGCCAAATCATGTTCGCTCCCGTCATACGCCTCCGCAGAGCCGAACGTCAGTCTCGCCATCTCGAACAGAATCGGATTGTGAAAGCCCGCGTTCGGGTCCGTGACGATCCGGCTTCGCTGACTGAGACTGCCCGACAAGCTCGCGACCGCCGCGAACCGCTCCGGCTGCCGGATGCCGAGCTTGAACGCGCCGTAGCCGCCCATCGACAGCCCCGCCGCGAACGTATCCTCCCGCTGGTCCGACACAGGGAAGAACGCGCGCACGATTTCGGGCAGCTCTTCGGTTAGATACGTCCAGTACGGGAAGCCCTGCTTCATATCGGAGTAGAAGCTGTACTGGACGGCGGGCATGACGACGACCAACCCTTTGTCCGCGGCATACCGCTCGATCGAGCTGAACCGCTGCCAGCAGGTGTGATTGTCGGACGCACCGTGCAGCAGATAGAGCACCGGATACGGCGGACTGACATCCGCCGATTCCAGCCCTACCCTTCTGCGCGACCGTTCAGGCAAAATTACGTCGATCGAGCTTTGCAGCCCGAGCGTCTCCGCGAAAAATTCCACATGCGCAAGCGCCATCTTTTCCCTCCCCTTTCCCCTCCGCCGAGGGGAACCAAAGGGCTTCGCCCTCTGGACTCCGTCTTCGTGCCAATATAATTGTTCGCGGTCGGCTGGTGGGTTCGAGCTCGGCACGCTTTTGTCCTTGCGGACAAAGCTCCAAGCGCGCGCTTCCCCACGCCCCTTCCCCTTCGCCGAGGGGAACCAAAGGGCTTCGCCCTCTGGCCTCCGTCTTCGTGCCAATACATTTGTTCGCGGTGGGCGGGTGGTTCGAGCTTGGCACGCTTTTGTCCTAGCGGACAAAGCTCCAAGCGCGCGCTTCCCCTCGCCCCTTCCCCCTCGCCGAGGGGAACCAAAGGGCTTCGCCCTCTGGACTCCGTCTTCGTGCCAATATAATTGTTTGCGGTGGGCGGGTGGTTCGAGCTCGGCACGCTTTTGTCCTTGCGGACAAAGCTCCAGGCACGTGTCGGTTTCCGCCCTACTCCCGCCGTAGGCAAAGCTGGCAGGTCAAGCAAGCGGGTGAAAAAGCCGCCGGAGAGGTGGTGTGGAGATGGAACAGCGGCAGCGGTCGCCTTTGTCTTCGGATTTCTTCCTCTCACCAATCCAATTCGTGGAAATCCGAAGACAACAGCGAGTGAAAGCCCACACCAACCGCAGGCTGCGAATTCTTCACCCGTATGATTTTCACTTTTCCTGACAGCATTGCCGCCGCGGGAGCGAGAGTTCCTAATCAATGACAAAGCCCCCGTTGCCAGGGGCCTTGCTGGTTTGAAAGATTGCTAGCCTTTCACCGAGCCGATCAACGCGCCCTTGACGAAATGCTTTTGCAGGAACGGATAGACGGCGAGGATCGGCAGGCTCGACACGATGATCGACGCCATTTTGACCGTGAACGGGTTGACCTGCTGCTGCACCGCCACCGAGATGCCCGCCTGCGAGATCGCCGCGGACGTGTTGCTGATCAAATCTTTGAGCACCATCTGCAGCTGCCACATATCCTTCTCCGTCGCATAGAGCACCGAGGAGAAGAAGTCGTTCCAATAGCCGACGGCGATGAACAGCCCGACCGTGGCGAGCACCGGCTTCGAGAGCGGCAGGACGACCCGGAAGAAAATCGTCAGATCGTTCGCACCGTCGATGCGCGCCGCCTCCTCCAGCTCGTCGGGAATACCGCGGAAGAAGCCGACCATGACGAAAATGTTCCACGCCCCCATCGTTCCCGGCAAAATAAGCGCCCAATACGTGTCGATCATATGCAGCGACTTGACGAGCAGGTAAGTCGGGATCAGACCGCCGCTGAACAGCATCGTGAACAGGATGAGCAGCGAGAACAGCTTCCCGCCGCGCAGCCGCTTTCGCGAAATCGCATACGCCGTCGTCGCCGAGAAGAACGTACCGATCGCCGTGCCGCAAACTGTCGTAATGAGCGTCACTTTGAAGCCGGATAGAATCGAGACGTTCTGAAACACCGCCGCGTACGCCGTCAGCGAGAAGCCAGCCGGAATCAGGAACAGCCCGCCTTCCGCCGTCCGGTCGGACTCGCTGAGCGAGCCCATGATCATATACCAGAACGGGTAAATCATAATCAGCATCAGCACGATGAAGAACAGCCCGTTCGCCACCGAGAATAGTTTTTCGCCTCGCGTAAGTCCCATGCCGCTCGCTCCTTTACCACAGGCCTTCCTGGCCGCTCTTCTTCACGATCGTATTGACGCTTAGGATCAGCACCATCGCTACCGCCGATTTGAACAAACCCGCCGCCGTGGCGTAGCTGTAGTTCGCTTCTTGGATACCGACGCGGTACACGTACGTATCGATGATGTCCGCCACATCGTAGACGAGCGCGTTATACAGCAGGAAGATCTGCTGGAAGCCCGCCTCGAGAATGTTCGCCAGGCTAAGAATGATCAGGATGACGATGACCGGCCGGATCGCGGGCAGCGTCACATGCCACATTTGACGCAGCTTGGTCGCCCCGTCGATGCGCGCCGCCTCGTACAGATCCGCGTTCACCCCGGCGATGGCGGCCAAATAGATGATCGTGCCCCAGCCGACCTCCTTATACGCGTCCGAGATGACGAGCATTGGGCGGAAATACCGCACGTCGCCCAGGAAGTCGATCGGCGTACCGCCGAACTGCTGGATCAGGACGTTGACCATGCCGTCGACCGGGTTCAGGAACGTGATGATGATGCCGGAGAAAATGACCCAGCTGACAAAGTGCGGCAAGTAGATCACCGATTGGGCGAACCGCTTGAAGATGACGCTGCGCAGCTCGTTCAGCAGCAGCGCCAGAATGATCGGGATTGTGAAGGACGCCGCCAGTTTGTATAAGCTGATGATGATCGTATTGCTTAAGATTTCGATGAAATCCGGCGAGTTGAACAATCGCGTGAACTGGTCGAAGCCGACCCACTCGCTGCCCGAGATGCCCTTATAGATGTTGTAGTCCTGGAACGCGATCACTACGCCGTACATCGGACCGTAGCGGAACAAGAGGATGAGCAGCAGGCCCGGCAGCAGCAGCAGGTACAAATACCGGTCCCGGATCAGGTCCTTCCACAACGGCCGCCTCGCGTCGGCGCCCAAGTCCGCCTTTCCGCCCCGGCGCGCCGCTCCATTCATCACTGCCATGCGCTTCTCCTCCTTATCGCCCTCTATTTGTAAGGCGTAATATTCGCTTCATACCATTTGTCGTACTCGGCGCGCTCGGCCTGCTCCTTGTCGAACAGCCCTGCCGCTTCCTCGTCGATCTTCTTGCCGCCCAGCTTCTCGTACGTCTTGGCGAAGCCGTCGAATGCGTCGATCGGCGTCTTGCCGGTGATGATGCCCCAGAACAGCTCGTCGCGCGCCTTCTTCACGTCCGCGGAATAGCGGTCCCACTCCGGCCGGTCGATCGCCTTGAACACGACGATCTTGTCGCGCATCGGCTGCGAGGTCGCAAGCTTCTGCTCGAACATGGCCGTCACTTCCGGCGTGTTCTTGATGTTGGCCGCGTCCTTGCGCTGGATGTACCAGCCGAAGTTGCCCAGGCCAAGCTTGCTGCCTTCCTCCGGCTGAATCGTCGGCGTGAAGATGCCGTTCTCCATCTTGTAATGCTCGCCCTCCCGGCCGAACGTGACGAGCTTGAACACCTCCGGCGTCGCCATCGTGTTGAGCACCTGCACCGCATCTTCCGTCTTAGCCGCGTCCGTCACGATCAAATAGCACCAGCCGATGCGCGGATCTGGCAAGTCGGAGCTGAACCCATCCGGACCTTGGATCGGGTCGACCGAGATGTATTCGCCTTGCGGGTTGAGCTTCTTGAACGACATGGCGACCGAGTTGCCCGGATTGAAGTAGTCGACCCACCGGTAGAACGAACCGACCTTGCCGGAGGCGTAGATATCGTTCACCTTCGTATCGTCGTTGTTCGCGCTCGTCGTCATGCGAGGATCAAGCACGCCTTCCTTGTACAGATCCGCAAGCAGGGCCAGCACCGTCTTCACCTTCGGATCGAGCGCGCCGAATTGGATGGAGCCGTCCGGCTGCTTCACGAAATTCTCCACGTCGAGGCCGTACGCGTAGAAGAATGGCGCCAAACTCCGATAATAGTTGTCGCCCGAGAGACCGAACGTGTCCTTCTTGCCGTTGCCGTCCGGATCGTTGTTCGCGAAGGCGCGCAGCACGTTCACATATTCGTCAAGCGTCTTCGGCACTTGCAGGCCAAGCTTGTCGAGCCAGTCTTTGCGCAGAATCGTTGTCATGTAGCTGGCTTCCGGCACGTCGCCCGGGATGCGGAACATTTTGCCGCTCTTGTCCCAGTGGTAGAACAGCGTGTCTTTGGAGTAGTAGTTGATGATTTCTTTGCCGTATTTCTGCAGGGACGGGGTCAAATCTTGCGCGATGCCCGCATCCACCCACTTCGTGAATTCCTTCGTGTCGCCCGTCCACAGAATGCCGGGCCGCGTGTCCTTCGCGCTCATCAGCAGATTGATCTTCGTGTTCAGCTCCGACCAGTCCGGGAGAAAAACCGGCTTCACGTCGACCTTGCGCCCCATCGTCTTGGCCAGCTCTTCTTCCAGCGTCTTCTCCGCCCAGGAATCCGGCGTCTTGGAGCCCGCCATTAGCGCCATGCTAATCGTCAGCGGTTCGGTCGATGGGGCATTACCGCCCTCTTGGTTCGCCGTTTCTTCCCCGTTCCCCGTTCCGTTCGCGCCGGATCCGCCATTCCCATTCCCGCTGCCGTCGTTACCGCCCGAGCATGCGGCGACGAACATCATCGATGCCAGCGATACAGCCAGAAGCACTCTCGTCCGTTTCATTCACAATCCCCCCATTATGAATTGTTGCGTTTAGGCGCGCCTCGAAATGTACGCGCTTACAAATACACGTTGATTATATCCCCGCCGTCAAATTCTGTAAACAAAATTATTTTATTTTAATTAATTTAATTCAATCTGTTTAATTTAGTTTCTCGAACACAGTCGAAAGCACTACGGCTAAAGGAGGGTCTTGGCGAAAAGGGGCGGATTAAGAAATTTCATGAAGCGGTGAAGGAGATCTGCTAAACTCCTGGATTTTCTGAATTCGACGACAACATGCCGACTCCGTTTTCGCGCCATGATTTGCGAACCTCCTATCCACTCACTATTCGATTCTTGTTGAAATAGTTGAATTTTCGATTCCGGAAATGGCCCCTTCGCCTAAAAGTAAACCCGCTTTCTGTCGGCAGGATCGACGATCGCGGTCCGTACGCTCAGCCGATGTCCCCCAAAAGGGTAATACCTTCTTCGCGCCGCTTATGGTAGGATTGCGGTATTAACCTTGGAGGTGCCGTCATGACCGAAGATCAGAAATCATTAGAACAAGAAAAGGCGCAAAACGAACCTGAAGCGGAATTGAACGATCTCGAGCAAGAGCTGACCGTAGAGCAGCAAAGCGAGATCCAGGGAGGCATAGGAAGAAGGCGTCGCCGGGGCGCATAGCCCACATTGGAGCGGACCCTTCGTCCTTTAACGGCGCGTGGTAGCCGGCGATAGACAAGCGGATGTCCCGAGACCTATAAATTCCTGTATGGAACGACAACAAAGCCGGCCGCGTACGATTCACGTACGCGGCCGGCTTTGTTGCTGTCCTTACGATTGTTCTTGGCGTTGCCCCTTATATTCGCTTACCGAAGCTCGTTCCACCAACTCGGTCGACAGCAGCACATGCTCCGCCGTCGCTTCCGGCTCGTTGATGCGGCGCAGAATCAGCTGGGCCGCGCGGCTGCCGATGTCCGACTTCGGCACGCGGACCGTCGTCAGCTTCGGATGCATGATCTCGGTCAGCGTCAGATCGTCGAAGCCGACGACCGAGACGTCCGCCGGACAGCGCACGCCTCCCTCTGCCAGGAAACGCAGCGCCTCGAAGGCAGTCAAGTCATTCGCGCAGAACAGTCCCGTCACCGGCTGTTCGCCGCCGGCCTGTGCCCGAAGATCGGACGCGAACTGAGGCAATACGTACATGCCGGTGCCGCTTACCCCTACGCCCGCGATGAACTCGTACATGACTTCAATGCCGGTACGGCGGTTGTAGTCGCGGATCGCCTCAATGAAGCCGCGGTTGCGCTCCCGGAAGCTCCATGATGTATGCTCGTCGCCGACGAAGGCGACTTTACGGTGCCCGGCTTCAAGCAAGTACGTCGTCGCTTGGTAGGCGCCGAGGAAGTTGTTAGCCAGCACATGGTCGATGGATGGGTCCAGCAAATTCGCGTCCACCATCATGAAAGGGAAGGCGTTCGCCTTGAGCGAGTTGATGTAGCTATCGGGCAGATGGCCCATGACGATCGCCCCGTCCACCTTGCGCTCGTGGATGCTCGACGGAAGCCCGTCCTTCGGGGACAGTGAAATATCGATGCTGGAGAGAATCATGCTGAAGTTATGATTTTGCAGCTCGTTCTCGATGCCGTGGAGCACCTTGCCCCAATATTCCATATCGTCCAGGTAGGCGCGAGGCATGAGCACGGCCAAGTTGCCGGTCTTCGCCGCCGGAATCGTCTTCCGGGACATTTTGAAGCGGTAGCCCATCTCCTCCGCCGTCTTCCAGATCGTTTCCTTCGTCCCGTCGTTGACGGCCGGATCGTTGGACAATGCCTTAGATACGAGCGCCTTCGAGACTTGCAAATGATCCGCGATCATCTGCAGCGTTACTTTCTTCACGGATTTCGATCCCCCTTGCTGTTGCGTATATAGCTTAAGCATAATGGTAAGTTCAACAAATTTCAACTATCAAACAATTATTAGCAGGTTTGTTAGGCAAATAAATTAGCTTTCAACGTGAGATCCGAGTATTCCATGATCGTAATCACCTCACCTGCTCTATCCCGAGTACATTACTCCCGTCTAATTCCATCGGTAATTCGCCGCCTTCCCCGCACCTCGCTTGGGTTCTCCGCCATCGTTGGCTTCCCTATGCCAGCCAGTCGCTTTCAATGACACCCCGCTTTAAAAAATTCAACTTTATCCAACGGTATTGCAAATTTGTTTATTTAACTTTATTATATCGTTGAATTGATGAAAGTGCTTACAACAAATTGAGGGAGGTGAGGCCGCAAAGCAATCCGTAAGCTCGTGGCAAGACGGCATGATTCGCGTCGTATGTTCGGTTTCATCCGGACGGCCTGCTGCAATCACTTCGGCCCTTCGGCCCATTTCATCCCCTTGAGGAGGTAAGTTTCATGATATTCCGCACTCGCGCCATCTGGCTCGCTGCGTTATCAGCGCTCCTGCTGCTCGCCTGCGTCGCCGCCCTTGCGACCGCCCCCGCCCGAGCGGCGACGGTCAATCTCGCTCGTGGCAAAACCGTTACCGTCTCCTCCACAGAGAGCGCCCAATACGGCGGCGCCAATGCGGTGGACGGCAGCACCGCCACCCGCTGGTCGTCAAACACGAACGATCAGCAGTATATCATCGTCGATCTGGGCGCAGCCCGTTCCATCTCGAGCGTTGTCTTGAAGTGGGAAGCCGCTTACGCCAAAGGTTTCCAGATCCAGACGTCGAACGATAATGCGACCTGGACGACCGTTTATTCCAATTATAACGGCACCGGCGGCACCAATACGATCACGTTCGGCGCCAACGCCCGTTATGTCAAAATGTACGCATTCCAGCGCGCGACCACGTACGGCTACTCCCTGTACGAGTTCGAGATTTACGGCGATGACGGGGCAGGATCGGGAAGCGGCAATCTGGCGCTCGGCAAGTCCGTGACCGCATCCACAACCGAGGATGCGACCAAGGCTGCTTCCTATGCGGTGGACGGCAGCACGGCAACCCGCTGGAGCTCGGCTTACGCCGATCAGCAGTACATTACCGTCGATCTCGGCGCGCAGCAGACGTTGGCCAAAGTCGTCCTGCGCTGGGAACTCGCTTATGCGAAGCAGTTCCAGGTGCAGACCTCCGCGGATAACGTCACCTGGACGACCGTCTACTCCAATTACAACGGCACCGGCGGCGTCAACACGATCAACTTCTCGCCCGTGACGGCTCGCTACGTAAAGGTCTACCTCATTCAACGCGCGACGACCTACGGCTTCTCCCTCTACGAGCTTGAAGCTTATTCCAGCGCAAGCGGCGGCACCGGCGGCGTCGCGGCCGTCAAGCAGCGCGTCCTGAATTATTTGTACGATATCTCCGGCAACCATACCATCGTCGGCATCGAGAACAAGAATGCCGGCACGCCGACAAGCGACAGCAATACCGTCGCTTCCATCGCCGGACGCACACCTTCGCTATGGGGCGGGGATTTCGGCTTCGGCAGCTCCGCCGTCGACAACCGCTGGAACATGATCAACGAAGCGAAGAACCAGTTCAACAAAGGCGCGCTCGTGACACTCATGTACCACCCGTGCGCGCCGACGCGCGACGAATACTGCTCGTGGGACGACATCGGCGCCGGCAACGCCGCCAAGCTGACGGACGCCCAATTCACCCAACTCACGACGCCGGGCACCAGCTTGTACAACGCCTGGATGGGACGTCTCGATACGCTGGCGACCTACCTGCAGGATCTGGAGAACAACAACGTCGTCGTGCTGTTCCGTCCGTTCCACGAGATGAACCAATGCGTCTTCTGGTGGGCCTGCCACAAGGGGGCGAACGGCACCGCGAAGCTGTACCAGATCACACATGATTACCTCACCAATACCAAGGGGCTCGAGAATCTAATCTGGGTGTGGAACGTGCAGGACTTCTCGAACTTGAGCACGGAGATCGACGCGTACAATCCGGGCGCGGCCTACTTCGACATCGCGTCGCTCGACGTATATAACACCGGCTACACCCAGACCAACTACAACACGATGCTCCGGGTATCGGGCGGCAAGCCGATCGCCATCGGCGAATGCCAATTCATGCCGTCCGCTTCGCTGCTCGCCAGCCAGAACAAATGGATCTATGCGATGCTGTGGCCCGACTTCATCGAAGATAACCGCAGTGCGCTGCCTGGCATCTATGGCGCATCCAACGTGCTGACGCTGGACGAAATGCCGGGATGGAATTAACGCGACTTAGTCGAAGATAGATCGCCAAACAGCCCGTCATCCTCGCTGGATGACGGGCTTCTTCGTTGCCGGATGGGCGGATCTATTTCACGGCGTACCCATCCAGCAGCTGGCGCACCTGCCGCATCATGAACCCCACGTGCTTGGCATCCCGGGTCAAACCGCTCGCCATGACGCTGCCTTCGAGGGCGGATACGATAAAGGACGCCATCGATTCCGAATCCAGCTCATTCCGAAATTCGCCGCTGGCTATTCCCTCTTCCAAGATCCGCCGAACAAGTCCGACCATCAATTCATACGCGGTCAATGCCTTGTCGCGCAGCTCGGGGAACGTATCGTCGCTCTCGACGGCCGCGTTCAACAGCGGGCAGCCCCCCTTAAGCGGGGGATTGTCCACCGGGTCCGCGTGGACGCCGCAGATCGCCATGATTTTATCGATCGCTGTCGGGGCTTCGCCGATCGCCGCCTTTAATTGCGCGAGCAGCAGCTCGCCCGCATAATCGAACGCTTCCAGCGCGATCTCGTCCTTGTTCGCGAAACGCCGGTAGAGCCCGCCTTTCGTAAGTCCCGTCGTATCCATGATGTCTTGGATCGACGAGGCGGCATACCCTTTTTGATTGAATAACTCGGCGGCCTTCATCACGATTTGTCGCCGCTCCTGCTCGTCTTTGCGCATCCTGCAAGCCTCCATGCTTCCTAAATTGCTTTGGCGCTATTGTAACACTGATCTTGGGCCGCGTCACAGACGGATCTCGAACCGCATCGCAAATTGTTCTTGAACTGCGTGGCGAATTCGACTATGATAATCCCGAACCGAACCGTTCGGTTCGGTATTTTTCACGAAAGTATTCTAGCCCTTACCCAGAGAGGAGCATCCGAATGAACGTATTCAAAATCGTCCGCATTCCCATTCTTCCCCTTCAGATGGTCAACGCCCACCTGATTATCGGACCGGGCGGCTGCATTCTGGTCGATGCAGGCATACCGGGAGCCGAGACGAAGATCGAAAGAACCCTTGCCCAAGAGGGGCTGACCTTCAAGGATATCAAGCTCATCGTCATCACGCATGCGCATATCGACCACGCCGGCAGCGCAGCCATCGTCCGCGAGCGGTCAGGCGCGCCCATCGTCGCCCATGAAGGCGACGAGAAGCATTTTAGCCAGGAAGTCCCGATGACGTTCTGCCCGACCGGCTGGTTCGCCAGGCTTTACATAAAGACGCCGGTCATGTTCAGGCCATATCGCGCCTTTGCGCCGGACATCTTGCTTCGCGGGCAAGAGACGATCGATTTGGGCCGGTACGGCATACCGGGCCTAATCAAATCCACGCCGGGACATACGGCCGGTTCCATCTCGATCGAACTGGACAGCCGGGAGGCGCTGGTCGGCGACCTGATCGCCTCCGGCATCCTGCTCGGCGGCATCGCCCGAACCGGCCGCGCCAGACGCCCGCCCTTCGAAGACGACCCGCACGCCGTGGCCCGCGAGCTCAACCGGCTGCTCGCTTCCGGCGTCGAAACCTTCTACATCGGGCACGGCGGTCCCTTGAAGGCGGCCGAGGTCGAGCGTCACGCCAGCTCGCTCCTGCTGCTTCCGCCGGCACTCGAGCATAAGCGCTGCGGCGGCGATCAACCGCAGTAACTACTTACGGGTTATTCCGCGAAGTAGATTTCTTTGTAGCCCGCCCAGGACGGGTCGTCTTTCAGTTCTTCCGCGATTAGCATGTTCGGCGGCAAAGAGAATGCGATTCGGTCGTCATCAACCAAACGTCCGTTCAGATAGAACCCCGGCGTCGCGCTCGGATAGCGGACATCCTGCTCCACGAGCGGTTCCCGCTGCCTGTATTCCAGAATCAGCTCCGTCTTCCTGCGGATGCTGTTTTCCGCATATGCCACGAGCGATGCTAGAGGCCTCTGATGATACGTATAACCTTCGACCTGTTCGATGAACCAATACCGGTACAAATTCTGCCCGAACTCCAACGTGGGCTCGTAATCATTATGCCACTCCCGGTCATCGACCAGGGAATTCGTCCACATCGTCACGAACGCCTCCAGACGGCTTCGGTACTGCGACTTGTCCGTCCGGTAGATTTGCATGTAATTCTCGTATTCTCTGAACGTGTAGAATATAGCCGAGGCGATCGTCATACTTCGGTAATTCACGATAAACGACTGAATGTCATCGGCTAGCTCGGCATGCCGTATCAGCGAATCTTTCAGCATGGGAAACCGCCTTCGAAGCGATCGTTCAACAGAAATTCCCGCAGCTGCTCCGGGTGCTCCGCCACGAATACCGGATCGCTCTGCCGAAGCAGTCCGCTCGAATCGTAGCCCCACGCGGCCCCGATGCTCTTAATACCCAACCGCTTGCCCGCGGCTAAGTCACGCCGTTCGTCGCCCACGTACAGCAACCGCGACTTCTCCATGCCGCTTGCCTTGACGAACCGAGCCAAGTCTCTTGTCTTGGAGAATGGATGCGCCGCATAACACTCGTCATCGAACAGCTCCATCCCGTTGTGCCGCAAGAATGCGCGCGACGCCTCCTTGGAGTTGGAGGTCACGAAGCCGATCCGGATGCCGCGCGATTTCAAATCGGCCAACAGTTTCGGCATGCCTTCGATGGCCGGCAATCCGGGAAGCGCTTCCTGATACCGTCGTTTGATCGCCATCCCGATGACCGGCATCCGGTGCAGCGGCACGCCAAGCAACCTGCAGCGCTCCCGGATCGGCAACCCGCCGAGCGCTTCCGCTTCGTCCGGGGCAATCGGCCGGTATCCTTTCTCATGAGCGATCTCGTTGAAGTGTGCCACGGCCAGCGACCTGGTACGGACCAGTACTCCGTTAAAATTAAACAACACGCAAGCCAAGGCAGTCCTCTCCCATTCTTCCTGTCCCGCCAACGCGCTGCGACCGGCTTAAGACCAATTGGAAAATAATCTCATGCCATCATACCAAATGGAAGCTTCCTCCGCTATTGCAAAAACCAAAAAGCCCGCCACCCTGAATGATGGCAAGCTGTCGCCTTACTTTGACGCCGCGCTCCCTTTGCGGACTAAACTCAGGACCAGCAGCGCGATCAATACGAGGACGGGCAGCACTCGGTTACGCACGCTCATGCCTGCTCCTTCGTTGCCCGAATCCGACTAAACAGCTTGAGGAACGGCAATCGTCTAAGGAAGGGTATACATGATAGCCGGCGATGACGCCGATCTGTTCAGCGTCTCTCGCCAACGACAAAGAGAGCCCCCCGCAAGATCCTCGCAGACCTCGCCGGGCAGCCCCCGTCTTATCTTTGCATACCCAGGATTAGGCTAATTTCTGAATAACGATCGATGCGCTAACCACTGGCGTGCCTCCGCCAATCGCCGCTTGCAAGGTCTGCGCGCCCGTATTATCGATCCGGTTTAACGTCAATACGCCTCCGGCTGTTAATTGAGCGATGACTTGACCTGGATAGGGGTTGTTGCCTGCGCCTGAACCGTAGTTGCTGCAAGGAACCAGGGTAGCTGGGAGCGGGCCGGCAGCATCCGGATCAAAGAACAAACCAAATGCGGAGTTCCCCGCAGTAGGGAAGACTTCCCAGGTAATTTGATAGAACCCGCTCTCCAAAATATTAATCGTCGACGGAGATGTGAATGTTAACGCGGTTGAGTTGATGACGGAGTTATTAAAGGTTACGGCTCCGCCTTGACCGCCCGGAGACGGTGCCGCGGCAACCGTTTGATCCACCGTGCTGCACAGAAACGCAAATGATGCTACTGCGGCTGGACCGACTGGACCTTGAGGACCGACTGGACCTTGAGGACCGACTGGCCCGGCAGGACCGACAAGCCCTTGAGGACCGGCAGGACCGACAGGACCGACAGGTCCCTGAGGACCGGCAGGACCTTGCGGACCTTGTGGACCTTGCGGTCCCGGAGGTCCTGGAGGACCGACTAATTTACCCATTCCTTGTTTCACGCCCCTTAACCTTTTTTTTCGTGAAGCGGCAGTCTTGAGACGCGCAGACGAGCCGGGACTGCTGGTTGCCCGCTGCGCCCTCAAGCACATTTGTTACGGGATACTATATGCCTGTTAAGGCCGCTTCGTGAAAATAGCGGGGCAAAAATATTATTCGTGCGGTTGTATTGTTGTCTATACCATTCTATCTCCCCTACATACGTTGTACTATGATGATTGTTATTACATGACGGAGGCGGATCATGAACAACTCTAAAACCGGATTAGTGGGGATTTTGGTTGCGAATCAACACCAAAGGAAGCGCGTTCTCGGACAATATCTCCGGCATAATACGGGGAATATGAAGTTATTCAGTTTTACGTCTTCATCGATAGACTGGAAGAAGAACACCGTGCTTGGTCTACATCGTTCTAACCGTAAATGGGCAGTCGGAAGATTCCCGCTCCCCCATGTCGTGTACAACCGGTGTTACGGCACGGATCACGAGATCATCGATCGTCTCGGGAAAGCGATCGGGAGCGATAAAATCTTCAATCATCTCAATCAATTCAACAAACTTGAAATCTACCATCGATTGGGCAGATGGCTGGGCGACAATCTACCGGAAACCGTCGCCTATGACCCGAACATCGCCATTCACATGCTAGATAAGCATAAAATAATTTATTTTAAACCCGTTTACGGACACCAGGGCAAAGGCGTCTACCGCGCCGAATTGAAGCCTTCCGGCGAAATCCACATTGGCCACCACTATTTCTCGCCTCAGAGCATCATCGGCGACTTCGCGCAATTTCAGGCTAGCATGCAGGAACTTCTCGGCTCCGTACCTTATATCATTCAACAAGGGATCGAGATACGAAAATGGAACGATCACACTTTCGATATACGCGCGCTCGTTCAAAAAAACGAGAGGGGCACATGGTCGGTTACGAATCTGGTCAGTCGGATTGCCTCTAAAGGCAGCTATAATACAAGCATCTACGATAAGGCTTGTTTGTCGCAAGAAGTACTCCACCAGTTATATCCGCTCGACAATATGAATGGAATTGTTACTTCCATTTACGATCTTAGCTTACGCTCAGCCGAAATCATCGACACCGAAACCGATTATCACATGGGCGAATTCAGCGTTGACATCGCGTTGGACAACAACGCGCATGCTTGGATCATCGAGCTCAACGGGAAGCCGCAAAAAGATCTCTATCGCGGTATCCGCAAACAAACTGCAGTCTACAAGCGACCCATGCAATACGCCCAATATTTGTGCAAACGCTAATCTGTTCTGGTTATTACTATATGGGTGATGGCTTGGCAAGGTTACGCGTCTATATTAACTTCGTCGCAATGAATAGCCGTATTACACGCACGGAGCGTCCCCCGTCCACAGAAGTCGGCGGGGGATTTATCACCTGGCGGTTGTCCTCCGATTGCGCTTCTCCCTACAAGTTGTGGTAAGCTCTTGGCAGTGGACAAGCACTACACGCCGAAGGAGCGAACCGACCATGACAATCTTCAATCACGAACCGATCGTCCAAGCCGAAATGCTCATCCGAAAGCCAGCGGAACAAGTGTACGAAGCTTTCGTCGATCCGGTCGTCACGACCAAATTCTGGTTCACGAAGAGCAGCGGCAGATTGGAAGTGGGCCGTCATGTCACTTGGGAATGGGAAATGTACGGTGCGTCCGATCAAATCTACGTGGAGGAACTCGAGCCGAACAAGCGGATCCGCATCGCCTCGTCGGACGGCACCAAGGTCGAGTGGACCTTCACAGCGCGCGCCGAGGACCAGACGTATGTCGTCATCACGCATACCGGATTTGCGGGGAGCGCCGACGAGATTGTCCGGCATGCCATCGATTCCATGGGCGGCTATACGATGGTGCTCTGCGGCTTGAAGGCGCTGCTGGAGCATAACGTCGCGCTCAACCTGGTGGCCGACAAAGCGCCGGATTACCACGTTTAGCCGACATCGCGTCACTTCCCACGGGCAAGCAGCTTGCGTCGCTCTCGTCAGGCCGCTTCGGTGGCTTGCCCGCCCCTCTTCGGCCATAGCAAATAAGCGCTCAAGCTTCCCCCTAATAGAGTCATGAAGATCACGCCGGCAAGGACGACGCTCTGCATCGACGCCGCTTCGGCTGCCGCTCCGATCAGGATTGTCGCCGCCATGACGAGCAGCGATTCGACGAAGCCGTTCACGCTCCCGATTCTCCCCATCATGTCGACCGGGATATGGTTCTGATAGAATGTCGCATACCCCGTATTGGCGAAAGCCAGGAAGAACGCCAGGATGAAAAACCCGGCCGCCCCGCCCATGAACTCGGTCGAACACGCGTAGATCAAATACCCGACGCACACGCCGGGCGTTCCGAGTCCGATCAAGCGGATTGCCGGCACCCGTGCGGCAAGCAGCGCATTGACGCTCGCCCCTGCGATGATGCCCGCTCCCGCCACGCTGACCAGCAGGCCATAGTCCCGCTCGGACAAGCCCAGCACCACTTTGGCGAATGCCGCTTCCAGCGAATCTACAGCCGAAGCCATCACGACCATGACGGCGCTGAACAGCATGATGACCGCCAGCACATGCTTCGACCGCGCGTAGAAGCCGATCACTTCGCGCCAGTCCTGCCGGATCATCGCCCAGCTCATCCGCTCTTGCATGACGCTGCCCTTATCGTCCTCCAGATTAGGCATGAACAGGGTGAGAACGCCAGAGACGAGCAGCGCCGCGGCATTGATATAAATTGCTGTAGACGGCGAACCGGCCATGAACAGCATGCCGGCGATCGCCGGACCAATCAGGAACGCGCCAGAGCCAATCAAGGCATTGAGCGAATTGAACCGTTGCCTTCGATCCGGCGGAATCAGCTTCGTGACATAAGTGCCCGATGCCGGACCGAAGACGGCACCCGCCATTTGAATGACGAATACCATCAGATAGAGGTACCAGGTCGCGTCATACAGCGGGAGCAGCGCGATGAGACCAGCACGCGCGAGATCCAGGGTAATCATTAGCGTACGCTTATTCAGGCGATCGATCAGGCTGCCGGACCAGGCGCCCGTGCATAACGAGGCCAGCGTCCGGACGACGTATAGCCCGGATACGGCAAGCGCGGAGCCTGTCGCCTTCAGGACGATCAGATTCAAGGCGATGAAATAAATCCACCCGCTAATGTTGGCGATGCCGATGCCAAACAGCAGGATTGCCGGGTATTTCCACGTTTCTATCAAGTTTCTCATTGTCATGCCGGACGGCTCCTTCCGCGAACGTTTCGTTAAAATAACAAAAAAATCCCACCCCCAAGACCCAGGTCTTGGGGGCGAGATCGATCGTCGCGGTGCCACCCCAATTTGCGAAAGCCGTTGCCGGATCCGCCTCGTCAGGTACGGCATGACATGGCATGCGTATACCCCAGCTCTATAACGGAAGCTCCCGTTCCGCCATCCCCGGATGTTACCGGTTCCATCGGACTGCTCAGAGACTTGTTTCAATAAAGCGTTCTTTGCTCCTTTCCAGCTGCCGGAGCTCTCTGGCGAAAGACCGCGTTTATCTACTCTTCTCGTCATCGCGTTTGAGCCATCTTAGCAGATACGATATTTGGTTGTAAATTCCTATTTTTTCAGGTAGCCAACCTCACGCCCTGTACCGGCACAAAATCGATATAATCATTTTGCCTGTTGCCAAGGCTATTGCTGACCCTCTAATGATCACATAGACTGTAACATATGACATTCATGCATATTAGGAGGGACACACATGATTACCATTAAACCCATGGGACTCGAAGATGCCCCGCGCATCCGCGATATCGACCGCTCGGAGACGATCGGGAGCGTCTATACGTGCGCGAACGGCGTGATGGAGGAGACGAAGGCCGGTCATGAATGCCCGAACTGGCAGGAAGACGATTACACCGCGATCATGTCGCGATTCGAACGAGAGCTTCGCAGCGGAGGTACGGCTTACGGCGCGTACGACGGCGAGACGCTGGTCGGGTTCGGCGTGCTGGCGAGTACATTCCGCGGCAAAGAGCAGGACCAGCTTCAACTCGATCTGATGTACGTGACACGGGCGTACCGCAGGCAAGGCATCGGCAGCCGGATTATGGACGCGCTGAGCGAGACGGCAATTGCCAAAGGGGCCAAGTCGTTATATATCTCCTCGACGGAGACCGAGTCGGCCGTCAAGTTCTACGCGAGCCGCGGATCGGCGCCGACCGACGAAGTGGACGAAGAGCTCTTCGCGATGGAGCCGCTCGATATTCATATGGTCAAGCGGCTGTGATGCTCGTGTCAGGCGAGTCTCCCTCGCCCCTTCCCCCTCCATCAATGCTGTCAGGTTAAGAAGGGACTCCGCCCCTTGGGCCCCACTTTTGTTGCTCCCTCCCCCTTCCCCCTCCGCTGAGGGGAACCATAGGACTTTGCCCTCTGGACTCCCCATTTCGTGCTGGCTCGTTTGTTCGCGGTCGGCGGGTTGCTTCGAGCTGGCACGCTTTTGTCCTCGCGGACAAAGCTTCAGTCGGTTTTGAAGTTCTAAGACAAAAGACTGTCAACTATAGGCCATGGGTCGCTTCACCGGACGTTTTTCCTTAACCTGACAGCATTGCCCCCTCCATTAGAGGGGAACCAGAAGGTTAGCACATCTGGACTCTGCTAATGAGCGTGACTCCGTTCGCGGCCGTCTTCGATCTGTCCTTTCGTGCGTAGCCCGCTCTTGTCCAGCCCGGACAAAGCTTTTTTTCGAACTTCGTTCGATACGTTGAGCCTTGAGGCGGAATTCTGATCGTTCGACTCTTTCCGCTACTATGTGCTGACCTTCGCTTTCGTTCGCTTTTGCAGAGACGCTTTACTTTATCCAATAGGTTGAATCTAACATAATTCTAAACATAAAAATCTACCGGTATCCGGTAGATTTTTATGTTTTCTTGCAGATTCCGAGAAACCTCCGCTCAACATACCCCTTTACTTAAACGGAACCGAATGAAACACGTCCGAATACGCGCCTTCCACATTCGAGGCGTTCGCCGCCTTGATTCGGTAGTAGGCTTGCGCGGACTGAACGCGGGTCGGGTCAATCCACGGCATGGCGTGGTCCGCCGGCCGCTTGTCGTAGACGATCTGCCAGCTGCCGCTCTCGCCGGAGAGCGACTTCTCCACCGTATAGCTAGCCGCGCCGACGACGCCGCGGAATGCGATGCGTCCGCACTCCGCGTCGACGATAAGCGGCTTGCCCGGCACCGCCTCCTCCAACACGTCCCGCCCGCTCATCGCGAAGGCATGCTCTCGCAGCGCCAACACCCGCGTACGGATGTCTTCATTGACCCCAGCGCCCGGATAATGAACGGCGAACCCGTCGAAGTGCTGCACGTATCCGCCTCGATCGTGGTGGCCGAAGAGCGACCAGAACAACGTTCCCGACACCGCCGCATTCGACTCCGCCTCGCGCAGGAAGGCGGCTAGGTCGCAGTTGGGCCAGCCGAATTCGCCAGCGATGTACACTTTGCCCGCCGCTTGGACGGCTTCGGCATCCTGCCGCAGTTCTTCCGCGTCGGCCGGATAATAATGGACGTCGAGAATGTCGAGCGATTCGATGGCGAGCTTGTCGGCGTCCAATTGGAACTGCTTGCCGTGCGCGACGAGATGTTTCGCATCGATCGCCTTCACATATTCACATATGCGCTCGACCCAGGAGGGCGGCGCGTCGTTCAGCTCGTTGCCCAGCTCCCACGCCATGATCGTCGGATCATCCTTATAGGCAATGCCGGTATAGCTGTTCACCCGGTTCAGCAGCAGCGCGATATACGCCTCGAAGTCCGCGATGACGCCCTCGTCCGCATAGAACAGGTTCTGATCGTCCAACCCGCGCCAGCTCGTGAACGTGCGTCGTCCGCCGTGATAATAGTGCCAGTTGCAGACGAACGGAATGATGAGCTTAAGCCCTCTGTTGCCCGCTTCCTTAATCGCGAAATCCACCCGGCGAAACGCTTCTTCGTTCGTATCGCCCGGTGCCGGCATCAGCGCCTTCTCGCAGCCGTGCGAAGCGCCGAGCGTATGCGAGCGGACGACTGTCGCGCCCATCTCAACCGCTGTATCGAGCGCATTCGTCACCCGGAATGGCGTCGGCCAATCGACGCCGTCCACATTCTCGTCCAAGCCGAGCCAGTATATATTCGGTCCTGCAAACCGGAACGGCTGCCCGCCAAGCATTAAGCGAGCGCCTTCCCGGGTTACAAATTCATTCTGCTCCATCGCAAGTTCCCGCCTTTATGGATACGTATTCGCCGCCGCAGCCGCGTTGAAATAGTGAAAATCGATATGAGGCCGCTCCTGCGCATCTAGCGCGTGCGCGTCATCGCTCGACGCGTCCGCGAACAGCTCGCCTGTTCGTTTCCTGCAGGTGACGCGCACGACCCGCTCCTCCCCTGGGAACAGCGAGAAATAGGCATCGCTCGCCATCGTCCAGTAGAGGTCCGTGCGCTCCGTCGGATAGACGTGGAGAAGAACGCGATCGCCCGTGTTCTTGACGACATACTCGCGTGTCAGCACGGAATCATCCGCGATGTCATCATTGCCGGTCTCGGGTACCCACTCGCCCAAAGCTTCCGCCTCGAGTTTGCCGCCGGCAATCGCCAGCGCCGGAGCAAAAATCGGATCCGGTCGCGTCGAGAAAATATATGGCGCACTCGGTCCGGACGCCTCTTCGCCGTTCACCGCGAGTGTAAGCCGAACGTAGAACAGCCCGTCAGCCGTCTCTGGCGCCTGGAAGGATAAGCTGCCCAGCAGCAGCGTCTTGTCCGCTGACGTGCATCCTTGGAACGCTTGGCCATGCAGAATCGCGCCCGCGCTGTCCACCACCTCGGCGCAGACAAGACAATCCGCGGACTCGCCGTCCGTAGCGGCATAGACCGGCAGACTTATCGTCTCGCCTGCCGACCAATCGAGCCGGGCGTAATCCAGGCTCGCCCGTCTGCTTTGGAACGCTTCGCGCACCCAGTAATACGCCATCTTCGGCTCCATGTAGTAATCGACCAAGTTCGTGCACGTCACGTTCGGCCAAGGCTCGTTCAGCTGCCAGATGATGCTGCCGCTATTATTGAACTTCCGCCGCCGATTGGCGTCCAGAATATAACGAAGCCCCTCTGCCTGAATCCATTGGCTGCAATCGGCGAACTGCGCGAGCGCCGTCATCGGTCCGAACAACGACGTATCGCGGTCGAATGTATCCCACCACTCGCCGTGATGCCGCCAGACGAGGCTATCTTTCATCGGCACGGGCTTCCGGTGCGCCTCCCCGATGAACTTCCGGATGCTCTTCACCCCGCTCAGCCCGTCGACGCCGAATTCGCTGTGGAACAGATGATCGGCTTGGCCATAGATCCGGTAGTGATCCGGGTTGCCCATGTACTTCCAATGGCCATGGACATCATGGCTGACGCCGCGCTCCTCCGTAATATACTGGACTGGCCCCGATGCTGACGTCGGCAAGAACAACCGCCCCGAATCATGCAGCCGCACGAGCTCGCGCAGCATCGCCAGGTTCTCGTCAGCGAACGTGGATGGCACGTTCGGCGCGCTCATCAGCTCGTTGCCGCCGCTCCATACGGTCAGACTCACATGGTTGCGGCGGTCCTTCAGCGCTGCCGCCGCATTGCACGCCAGCAGCGGCAGAAATTCAGGACGCTTGGAAGGCTCGTTGTCGATGCCGGAGCTGGACTGAATAAACTCCTGCCAGACCAGAATGCCGAGCTCGTCGCACAAGTCGTACAGCGCCTTCTTCTCGATAATGCCGCCGCCCCAGATCCGCAGCAGATTCAAGTTCCCCGCTTGCGCCAGCCGGACCATCCAGTCGTATCGCTCGCCCGCCACGTTCCCGTAAAGGTGATCGAGCGGCGTCAAGTTCGCGCCTTTGACGTAAATCTTCCGTCCGTTCACGACAAAGGTGTACGGCAGCGCATCAACCGGACTCTCTTCGTTCTGGATGTATTCGAGCCTGCGGATGCCTGTTCGCAGCGAGCGCGAATCATATTCGCCGGCGTCATCCGCCATGATCAGCTCCACCCGGTAGAGCGGCTGATCGCCATAACCGCTCGGATACCACAGCCGCGGCGATTCAACCTCGAGCGTGCAGGCCGCAAGCCCCGCGTCATTCGGTGCAATCCGTTTCGTTTGCGCGAGCCTGCCATCCGGATCGTACAGCTTCACGATGAGCACGATGGAGCCGGCTTCCGTATCGCTCTGCTTGGCCCCGCTGCCGGCGGCATCGCGCGGAGTCTCGCTGCGCGTCTCCTCCGTGCCGACCGCAGAACCAATGCCGCGATTCCCGTTCCTCTCGATTGCCGCTTCCACCCGGATTAAGCCCGCCCCGTCGCGAACATCGGTCGTCACCGACAGCTCGCCCAGCGAATACGCTCCTTTGGCCGCGAGCACGATATCGTCCCAGATGCCCACGTTCACTAGACGCGTCGAGAAATCCCATTTATAGTTGAACCGGCTCTTCTGCGTGAACGTCTCGCTCGTCCGGCCAATTTGGCCCATTTCATCCGGTGCTTGTTTGAAGACGACGAGCAGCTCGACATCCTCTTCGGCCCGGTAATGGTCCGTCACATCGAAGGCGGCCGCTTCATACATCCCTTTGTGCTCGCCGAGCAGAACGCCGTTCCAATACACCATCGCCTCGTAATCCAGTCCGCGGCAGATCAGCTGCATTGTTACGCCTGCGTGCACCGGCGCTTGGAACCTTTTGCGGTACACCCACCAGCGGTTCTCCACCCATTCGGCGTGCAGACTGTTCAGGTCCCGATATGGATTCGCCAGCAAGCCAGCCCGGTACAGATCGTGGTGGACGCCGCCTGGCACCGTCGCCGGCATCCAGTCGGTCACGCCCATCAGCTCGTTGCCGATCTCCATGCTCGTGCCCTTCAAGGGCACCCAGGGCCAGAAGCCTTTCAGCTCCCAGCCGTCTCCGCCAAGATTCCATTCCATGGCGTTCATCGTTGTCATCCTAACCGCTCCTTCTTCCGCGTTATCTCAAGATAGCCAGCAGTCTATCCTTTGACCGCGCCGCTCGTCACGCCGGAGAAAATATACTTCTGCAGGAACAAATACATGACGACCGTCGGAATCATGATGAGCAGGATCGCCGCGCAAATATTGCCCCATTGCGCCTGATTGTTGCCCGCGAAGCGCATGATCGAGGTCGAGACGACGACCAGCTCGGTCTTCGGCATATACAGGAATGGGATGTACAGCTCGTTGTAGATGTTGATCGTCTTCAGAATGACGAGCGTCGCCGTCGCCGGGCCGAGCAGCGGGAAGATGACCGTCCGATAGATGCGGAACAGGCTCGCGCCGTCCATCATCGCGCTTTCGTCCAGCTCCTCCGGGATATTCTTGATGAATTGCAGGTAGATGTAGATCTGCACGACGTCGGCGCCGACGAACAGCAGAATCGGCGCGCCGAGCGTGTTGTACAGCCCCAAATCCTGCAGCAGGGAAAAGACGACGACCTGCGTCGTAATCGTCGGGATAAGCGTCGCGAACAGGAACGCGCCGAGAATGACACCCTTCCCTCGGAATTCGATCCGACCGAGCGCGAACGCAACCATCGTACCCAGGATGATGTTGCCGATCAGGGAGGCGATAATGATGACGAGCGTGTTCAGGAACGCATGCCCAAGGTCGGCGCGTTCGAACACGGTGCGGAAATTATCCATATTCAAGAAGCTGGCCGGCAGGGCGAACGGGCTGCCGCCCTCGTCCTCCCGCTTGAACGCGTTCACCAGCACCACGTAGGGCGGGAACAGCACGACGAAGGCGCCGAGCAGCAGGAACAAGTACTTGATCGTTTGGACCGGATCGTAACGTTTGGTCGTCATGGTTACTCCCCTCCTCTGCGGTTGATGACCGCATTCTGGATACCGAGCACGACGATCGTCAGCAGCAGCAGGACGACGCTCATCGCGGACGCCAGTCCGAAGTTGTTGAACTGGAAGGCCGTCTCGATCGTCTTGAGCAGGAACGTCTCGCTCGCGCCGGCCGGGCCGCCTTTCGTCAGGACGAACGGCAGGTCGAACACGGCAAGCGCGCCGCTGATCGTCAAGAACATATTGAGCTGAATGATCTTCGTCAGGTTCGGCAGCGTCATGTACCACAGCGTCTGGAACCGGCCTGCGCCGTCGATCCTGGCCGCCTCGTACATATCGCCCGGAATCGCCTGGAGCGCCGCCAAATAGATGACCATGTTATACCCCATAAACCGCCAGAATCCGATGGAAGCCAGCGAGTAGTTGACTAGAGAAGCGTTGCCGAGCCAGCTTTGCTGCAAGGACGAGAGGCCGAGCGCCCCGAGCAGTCCGTTCAGCGAGCCGTTCGTCGTATCGAGCACATATTGGAACATGAAAGCCACCGCGACGGCGTTCATAATGAACGGAAGAAACAGCAGCACGCGGAAGAAATTCCGTCCCCTTAGTTTGGAATTCAAAATGACCGCGAATAGAATCGCCACGATATTCTGGATAATGCCGGTTAGCGCGTAAGGAATCTGATGAAGAAAGACGCCGAATAAGTCGGGGTTCGTGAAAATCTCCTTGTAATTCTCAAAGCCTAGCCACATGCTATCGGAGCTGATGCCGTCCCAATCGGTGAAGCTCAAATAGACCAGCTTAATTGCGGGATAGTAGGTTAAAAGACCAAGCAGCAGCAGCGGGATCGCCATAAATCCGATCAGAATCAGCTTGCGCTGCGCGTTGTACGAGATGCTTCCCATGGTTCCACTCCATTTCCGCCTCGGTTTTCGTTTGGCAAGATGAAGCGGTTAGCGCCACCCTATAGGGGCGCTGCGCGTTTCATTCCAGAGAAAAAGCGGGCTATCCCGTCCCAAGATAACCCGCCTGGTCCCAAACGCCGAGTGCTTATTTAAGCGCGTGTTCAAAAAGGCGACCATTCAGCACCGGACATCAAAGCCTGAACGCCAGATTCGATGCCGAACCACTCCTGGATCTGCTTCGCAAGATCTATCGGCGTCTTTTTGAACGACCTATTTAAGTTCATGTTCAAAAAGGCGACCATTCAGCACCGAGAAGGTTGCGTGAAGGGCGAAGAAGGAGGAGCGGAGTTTAGGCAAACCTAAATGAGCACCGGACTTCAAGCCTGAACGCCAGATTCGATGCCGAACCGCTCCTTGATCTGCTTCGTGATCAATTGGCGTCTTTTTGAACGGCCTATTTAAGAACGGCTTTCTTTGCTTTCGCCCATTGCTTGTTGTACTTGTCCAGAATCGATTGCGGATCCTTCGCCAGCACGAACTCCTGCACGAGCGCTTCCTTGACGATCTGAGCCTTGTTCACCACTTCCGTCGTTTCTGCCGAGTCCGATACCGCTTCGATGTAATTCGGGTTGAAGCTGTTGAATTCGGAAAGCTGCGCGACCTTCGCTTCTTTATCCTTCAAGACCGGGATGAAGCCCGCGAAGTCGTCGAAGCCGGACTCTTCGATCATCCATTTGACGAATGCTTTCGCCGTGGCGAGATTCTTGCTGTCCTTGTTGACGCCGTAACCCCAGTCTGGCGCGAGCGCCACGTTCACTTTGCCCGAGTTGTCGTACGGCATCGGGAAGAAACCAACATTGTCGCTCGTCGTGCCGCTTTCGATAACTTGCGGGATAACCCAGTTGCCGAGCAGGTACATCGCGAATTTGCCGCTGGCGATGTCTTTCTTGGACTGCTCCCAGTTCGTCGAGTTGACGTCCGGCTCGAGGTAGCCTTTCTCGTACATCGTGCGAACGATCGTCATCGCTTGGCCGTACGGGTTATCCAGCGTGTACGGGGTGTCGCTGTTCACGCGCTCGTTGTTCAAGTTCGCGTTGCCGGCGATCGAAGATGGCAGCTCGGATGCCCACGGATAGAGCGTCCATTGGTCCTTGAAGTTGGAAGCGAGCGGCACGATGCCTTTGGCTTTCAGCTTCTCGGCAGCCGCATAGAACTCGTCCAGCGTCGTCGGAACCGCGGTAATGCCCGCATCGGCGAACGCTTTCTTGTTGTACACGATGCCCGTCGTGCTGCCGCCCGCGGAGATGCCGTATACTTTGCCTTCGAACGACTTGTAGTCCTTGAAGTAGATGCGGTCGTTCAGGCCGAGATCGTCGAGCGGCGCGAAATATTTCGGCAGGTCGCTGTTCGGCAGCGTCGGGACAAGCACGACGTCCGGGAACTCGCCGGAGGCGATGCGGATCTTCGTCGTTTTGTCGAGATCGGTGACTGCCTCGAACTTCACGTCCGCATTCGGGTATTTCTCTTTGAAACGTTTGGCGTAATCGACGTATTCCTTGTCGACCATGTCCGTGCGGTTCGTCAGGAACGTGATTGTGCCGCTAATGTCTCCGCCAGCCGTATTGCCGTCGTTCGACGCGCCTGCATTGCCACCGGCGTTGCCGCCTGTGCTGCCGCCCGAATTGTCGGCCCCGGCGTTGTTGGTTTTGCCCGCGTTACCGGCATTGCCCCCGTTGTTGCTGCCGCAAGCGGCGAGAAGCGCGACCATCATGAAGACCGTGACCAGCACTAAACCGAACTTCTTCATTGCATGAATCCCCCTTAAGGCATGATGTGTATTGATATCGCTTACAGAAACGATTTTAACATGCTGAAACTTATTGTTCAACATATTTTAACTAAATTCAAAAATATTTAATTCAACATGTTGAAATCTTAGGTAAAAGCAAGTGCCCCACTCATAGCTTAAACGTGGGCGACCCGCGTGCCTTCGGAGGATGACTCTTTTCGGGTACGGAATTTGCTTGTAAAATAAAGTTATGCATGCCGAAAGAAGGGGACGCCATGTGCCGCTACGCGATATCGAGCACCGGCAATACCGGTGTGCGAAATGCGGCCAGACGATGAAGGATATGGGCCATGACTTTCAAGCACCGAAACAGACGGATTTGAAACAATGGAAAAAAGTTGAATTGTTGTACCAACACGGATACACGTATCATTCGTGCGGGTGGGATGGTCCGGGGTATCGGCCGGGGACTTTGGCAGAAGCGAAGGTTTTTATTTGGAACGAGGTGCGTATGCGTACGGAAGGCGAGAGACTGCTGCTGCTATGGGGTGCAGGGAATAAAGGAGGAGTATCAGGTCGTGATTGAACTCAGACCCATTGCTTTCGGAGATGGCCCGGAGCTCTATCAACTCGCGCTTGAGATCGGACCCGGCGAGAACGGGTTCGTTAACGGCTTATACGCCGGTCAGTACAGTGAATTCGAATCCAAGCTGAAGAGCTACATCGACATGTCCGCAGGCTCCAATCTTGCGCCTAACCTTGTCCCGCAGACGACCTATTTGCTCCTTATCGACGGCTACTCTGCGGGGTACGGAAAAATTAGACATCGGCTAAACGACCAACTGAAACGCCATGGCGGCCATATCGGCTATGTTATCCGCCCTTCCCTCCGGGGAATGGGATACGGCAAGCTAATGCTCGGCCTCCTGGTGCAAGAAGCTTCGAAACTAGGCATTGAAGATGCGCTATTGACGTGCAACGCGGACAATTGGGCCTCCCGCAAAATTATCGAGCATAACGACGGCAGACTGGCTGGCACAGATGCCGGAACATGCCGGTATTGGATATGTACAGGCTAACCGTAAGATCATCCTTGCCTCGCGTTCTTCTTTGATGGGCCAAAGGGTTAACGCGAACATAAGTTCTGATATAATGACTAGACCTCATTATAGAAAGGAACATCCTCATGCAAACCGTTGAAGCCATCGTATGGAACTTAGAAGAAGTAAGACGCAGAAGCTTTATCATATGGAATAGCATCCCGCTCGAATTTATGGACTGGAAGCCGGACCCGGATGCCATGAGCATGCAAGCAATGATCCGACACGTGCTCGATGGCGAACATTATTACCACCTGGCCTTGTTGAATAAAGGAAGTCTCACCGAATATGATTCGCCCTATGACCAGCGCGCTTTCACGACGCTCGATGAAGAGCTCGCTTTCTCGCAGCCCTATCGGGCAGCCTTCATGGAGACCGTCAAGCGCTATACCGAAGCGGATTTGTCCCACGTTCAGATCGATCGCAGCGACGTCGGATACGTCCGCTCATTAGGCGACATGCTCCTGCGAATTGCCTACCATGAATCGGTCCATGCCGGCCAGCTGCTGGACTATATGCGAACCGCCGGCCTGCCTCGTCCCAAAGTATGGGATTAATTAGGCCCCTCATGACGAATAAGGCAGCCGCCTCGAAGCGGTTGCCTTATTCGCATTCCATGGAGATGCCGACAGGTTGAGCGACCAAGCAATCATTGCTGCTGTTCATACACCCCGTTCACCCACACGTTATGTCCAAAGTAACTGACGCCGTTGTCCCTGACATACAGCTTGTTGTTGGCGATCAAGGAAATCGTCAGCTCGAAATCGCCATCGCGGAAAACCATATCTGCCTCGGCCACTACCGCTTCGCCCGATTCGATGTTGCCGATATTGACGCCGCCCTGCTCGGCCGCCTCTTCGTCTGCCGCATAGATCGCATCGAGCCGGAATTGCAGCCGATTGCCGGTAGCCTTCTCGATGGTCAACGTGGACGCCTGCAGCTCGGTCGAACCCTCCAGCTCGTAACGGCCGGGCTTCAACTTCTGCCACGCACTCGGTATGCTATCGGCCGGCGCGATTGCCAAGCCCGTCATGACGTCCTGAATCGATAAAAACCGGTATGGCACGCCTGCCTTTGCTTTCTGCACCAGCCCCGGGTCGTGGACGAATCCAGATTTCGTCTGCCTATAAATTAGCAACTGCGATACGGGCACGGCGCCCATCTGGCCCGCTCCGGTCACGTACTCCAGCAGGATGATGATGTCCTTGCTCCCGTCGCCGTTCACATCTCGAAAGGCTACGGCAGCGACGCTATAATTGGCCCTGGGAGACTCCGCTTCATAGTCGAGTTCGGTCACCGCATCCGCTTTCTTGACGTAAAAATGAAATTGCGGCCTGCCATCCACATCCTCCTCGGTCGTGATAAATTCCGACTTGCCCGCCAGCTCGAACTCGACCGGGAAAGACTGCTCCTTCACCTTTTCCCCGACGATGGCGTCCGAAGCTTGCGCAGGCTGTGCGCTCGGCTGATCGTCGGACGGTACGACTTGCCCCGTATTGCCGCCGATCGAATTGGCATCGTTCGACGGAGCCTCCTGCTCCGCGTCGTTGTCCGAAGGCGAAGCATCGTTCGCCGGTAAAGTCTCCTCCGTATTGGCAACGCCAGTATTCGGCACGGCTGCCGGTTCCGGCGCGTTCTCTCCATTGCTGCACCCCACTGCTAGCACGAGCAGGGCGAGGATGAGTACACGTGCATTCATACGCCAGTCCACCCTCACTTGATAGTTTCGCTAAGCCATCCGTATGGCCGATCCGGCCCTGTCCTTGGCTTTGTCATTTCGTGCATTCCAAATACGTAACACGATGACGCGCTTCCCTCCAACCAAATTAACAGCTTTTTACACGAGAGACAACAAGCAAGCCTTCGCTGCCTATACCAGGTCGAATGCCGCAAGTATCGAGATGACTGATCATTCGCATCGAAATCTCTCGATAACACGTAAGCTCCGCTTCGTGCTATTCTGCAAGCATCGATATTGAAATCCCTGACTGACAGGAGCGAACGCTATGCCATTACACGCCGCTAACCAGCTCGAAATACTTCTTGCTTCAGTACCCGCTTCGATCGCGAATCTATCCGCCGAAGCGATGACAGCCCCGCTTCAACCCGGCAAATGGTCGCGCCTGCAAATCCTCGGCCACCTGTGCGATTCGGCGCTTCATAACCTGACCCGATTCGTGCACGTCCAGCAGCTGCCGGAGCCGGTTCAGCTCCAACCGTACAACCAGGACCAGTGGGTCGCGGCCCAGCATTACGCGGACGCCTCTATTGACGATATCGTCGCACTGTGGGTGAGCTTGAACCGCTCGATCGTGCGCGTGCTGGTCCATCTTCCTGGCGATGCTGCTTCCCGAACCGTACAACTGCCAAACGGCGATACGCAAACTCTGGCATGGCTCGTCGCGGATTATTTGGCGCATCTCAACCATCATTTGCAGCAAATCGTGCCGGACGATTCGTCGGTTGAGGGTTGATTCTCGCCGTCTGGAGGTTAACATTCATACACTTGGACGACTACGGCCGCAGCCGAACATTCATACACTTGGATGGCCACGGCCGCAAGCTAACCCCTGACGTCCAGCCCACAACCTGCCGCCAATACCCAAAAACCGCCCCTCGCATCTCGCGAAGGGCGGTTTGGTCTAATTATGCGTTCAACAATTGAAACAACCGATACACGACGACCGCGCTTTCGGCCCGCGTTGCCGTCTGATCCGGCAAGAACTTGCCGCTTACGCCTTGCATCAAGCCAGCTGCCTGCACCGCTTGCGCCGCTTCACGGGCAAAGCTGCTAATGGCGTCAGCATCCAGGAATGCCGCCGTATGCTCCGGCTGTGCCAGCTTCACTTCGAGCACGACCGCCGCGCGGTGAAGCAGCACCGCCATCTCCTGCCGCGTGATCCGCTCGTTCGCGCCGAAGCTGCCGTCCGTTCTGCCTTTCACGAGACCAAGCTGCTTGGCCGCCGCCACGGATTCATAGTACCAAGCCGATTCGGCTACATCCGAGAATACCGCTCCGGCATCTGCTCCCGCTTCGGCTCCCTTGGCCTGGAATCCCGCCGCGTTCACGAGCATCTGCACGAACTCCGCCCGCGTCACCGAACCGCCCGGGTTGAAGCGTCCGTCGCCGATTCCGCGAACGAGGTCTCGAGCAGCAAGGAATTGGATCGATTCCGCAGCCCAAGGAGCCTGCTCCCCATCCGTGAATTGGATCGCCCGGTACACCGCCGCGTAGCCGCTGAAGTGCTCTGCCGCAAATATCGCTTGGCCGGAAGTCGAGTCATAGTGTGCTGCCGGTACGACCGTAAGCTTACCTGCTTCATCGACATAGTAGACGATAACGGCGTTCGGATTCTGCCCTTCTTGAAGTTTGAATGGAATGGCCACTTGAACCGGCTGCCCCTCGAACTCGCGCACAGGCTGCCCGTTGACGCGCAGCGCGTAATCGTACACGGTGCTGCCGGAGAGCTGCGCCTTCGTTTCGGCCGGCAAGCCGGACGGGTCGGCCGTCCTCATCGTCAGCTCCAGCATCTGCTCCGAAGCTCCGCTGCCCGCGAGCGCTTGGAAGAACAGATCGCGCGCCACGGTCACCGCTCCGAATCCGCTCTCGATACGAATCGCCAACGCATCGGTCTCTTTGGCGAATTCGCCAACCGGAATGCGCAGCGTGAGCGACTTCGCGTCAGCCCCCGTCTCCACCTTGATGGCCAGCACGCTGTCTTTGCCTTGCTCCAGCGCTTTCTTCACCTCATCGGTCTTCAATATGACGACCGCTTCAGTACCCGTTCCGACTGCTTTCAGACGGATCGCTCCGTCCTCTACCACGCGGTTAGGGTCCGTTGTGACCGGCGGCGCAACTACTGGGCCCGAGCCGCCTCCGGTCGTCGGCGATACGACCGTTACCGTCGCCGAAGCTTGCTTACCGCCGTCCGCCGTCGTGACGGTAATGACCGCCGTGCCCGCTTTCTTGGCGGTGACGAGTCCGTTCGCGACGGTCGCGACGGTCGCGTCGCTCGTGCTCCACGTCAGGCCTTGGTTCGTCGCATTCGCCGGGGCGATCGTCGCCGTCAATTGTTCGCTGGCGTCGACGTTCAGCGTCAACGCGTTCTTGTTCAAGCTTACGCCGGTGACGGCCGTATCCGCCAAGCTGCCGGTCCGCGTAAGCGTCACGTCATCGACGGAAATCCAGCTGTTGCCTGCCGCGTCCTTGGAGTGAATCGCGATCCCAAGCGTACCGCCGCGAACCTCGATATTCGTCAAGCTCGTTGTTACCCAAGCGCCTTCGCCTGCAGGAATGGCAGCCGAACGGACGGTCTCTCCAACGATTGCTTGCAGCTCGGCTTTCTCCTGCCCGCCCTTGGACTTGGTGTACGCGCTCAGCGTGTAGAAGCCGTCCGGCAAATTCGTCACCGTCTGCGATGTCGTCGCTTCATATGCCGCGTCATGGTAATGCACCAGGCGGTAGGCGCCGGAATGCGTATTGGCCGCTTCCAGCTTCACGATGCCATTGGTGATATCCGCTCCGCCTGCATCCTTGTTCACCCACTGCTTCGGCAAAATCGGCCAGACGCCTGCGTCGATCGGCTCGTCAAAGCTGCCGTTCGCCGCGTAGTTGATATCGCCCGTCTTTACCAGCTCCACGTCTTCGACCGCGATCCAGTTGCCGCCGAGATCCTTCGAGTGGAAGCCGAGCGTCAGCTCGCCGCCGCGAACCGTCAGACCGGACAGTTTCAAGTACGCCCATGTGCCTTCGCCGGCCGGAATGTCGATCTTCTTCGTCTCGCCGCCCGGCACGGCCGCCGTCATCTCGGCGATTTGCTGGCCGCCCTTGCTCTTCGTCCAGGCACGGAGCTCGTAGATGCCGTCTGGCAAATTACGCGCCGTCTGCGAGGTCGTTACCTCGTATGCGACGTCGTTCCAATGCGCCAGACGATAAGTGCCCGAGCGCGGGGATACCGCTTCGATCTTGGCAATGCCGCTTGTTACTTCCGCGCCTGACGCGTCCGTGTTCGTCCAGTGCTTCGGCGCAAGCGGCGACGCGCCGGCGTCTGCGGCCTCCTCGAAGCCTGGGTTCTGTACATAGTTGGTCAGCACCGGTCCTGGTTCGCCGCCGGTGTTCGGATTATTCGGCACGTTAACGTTCAGCGTGTGAGTATCCGAACTCTTCACGGTGCCGTCGAACAGCTCGACCGCTGCTTTGATCGCGATCTCCCCGTTCGGCAGCTTGTCGCTCGCATACGTCCACGTGCCATCCGGCTTGACCGGTGCATGGAACAGCAGCTTGCCGGCATGGATCGCGACATACTTCGCGCCGGTCGCCGTGCCTCGAAATGTTATCGGCAGCGCGGTAGCCGACTGCGCCGATTTGTCGATCGCGACGGTCGAAGCACCGAGTTCGTCCATAAACTTAGCTCCGTTAATGTCATCGATGTAGAACGTACCCGAGCTTGCGAGCGATCCTTCGCCTCCGCCAATATACAGCGAGAATGCCGTAATGTTGCGGCTTGGGTCCGGCCTTGCCGTCTGATCCTGGCTGTACCAGCCCGGATGGCGGAAGGCGTCGAACGGCACGTACATGAGCCGTGCGTCGTTCCCTTTGTACACAACCTTCGTCTCCCAGTACTTCCCGGCATCGTCCGTGAACTGGATGGCCAGCTCATTGCCCGCGCCATCCGGCTGGAACCAGAACGTGAAGCCGTCATAGCCCTTCAGATTCAGGAAATCCGGGTTGAAGCTGCCGCCCGCGTAGCCGGGGCCGGCAAAATTGTAGTCCACGCGCATGCCGTAGCCTCCTTCAGAGCGGTGCTCCGGATCGAGCGAGACCGCGAACGCGCCGCCGCCCGCGTTGCGCGAGAAGGCTTTCTGCAGCAGCACGTTGTAGCCGCCGTACCCTTCGAAGCCGTCCAGCTTCGAGGCATTCGCCAACTTGATGTTGTCGAGCGTGATCGTACCGCTGGCGGACGATGCGCCTTCGCCGCGGACGACATACATTCCGAACGCCGTGACATCGCGCCAATCCGGCTCCGCTGCCTCGCCGCTAGCGCGAACGAAGTCCGACAGCTTGATCTCGATCGTCTCCTCGTTCGTCCCGTTAAGCAGCTTGCGGCCTTCCCATGTGCTGCCGTCAGCCGTCGTCAGCTGAATCGCCAGTTCATTGCCCGAACCGTCGCCTTTGACAACCGCGTGCAGCGCATCGAACATGGACAGGTCGGCGTGACCGGTCGGACGCGTCAACCCGGCGAAGTCTTTCGCGCCGAGATCGTACGCGAGCTGCATGCTGCTCGTGCCTTTCTTCGCGTTCGCCGCAACCAGCGTATCCAGCGCGTGCAGCGTGAGGTCGATGTCGCCGCCGGCCGCATCCTTCGCGTATCTCGCCTGAATGCTCTCGTTCTGGCCGTAATCGTATTCGCCGTCCTCCAGCACGTTCACCGGCGGCTTATCTGTCGGCGGAATCATGCTGCTGCCGTAACCCAGCTCGAAGCGCGCCACTGCAGGCGACTGTTCGCCTGCCGCTGCCGGATAGACCAGCTTCACGTAACGCGCGCCCGCCGGCACGGCGAAATCCGTATAGAGAACCTGGCTCCATCCGCCGGAGAGGGCGGTACGGCTGATGGTAGGCGCCGCTTTCGCATACGTCACGCCGTCGATTGAAGCGTAGAACGCGATATCCTCCGCCGTATTCGCGTAGGTCGTCACGCGGTAGGAGTTAATGTCTCCGTCCGCCTTATAGACAAGCTCCGCGTCGCCGCTGCCCTGCTTGGTCAGCGCGCTCACCGTATCATTGCCGGCTTGAATCGACTTCACCGTCAAATTCGGCGTGCGCAAGACCGGCGCGTCCGCGAACGCCGTATCCTTGATGAACCCGCTCCGAACGAGCGGCGGAACGTCGGCATAGCCGGTACCGTCATAATTGTAAATCAGCTGGATACGGTCGATCTGCACCGTGTTGCCGCCCGGAATGCTGAATTTGACGTATCTTGTATTCGCCGGCAGCTCCTTCGCGACCAGCTGACCATCCTCCGACGCAGGCTGAACTTCCGCATACTGTCGGCCGTCCACCGACGCGAACCATTTCACCGTGCCGGTGCCTGTCGACGTCATTCGGACTTCGGACAGCGGAACGGGCGACGCGTACGTCAGCGTGCCGGCCGCAGGCGTCGATACGTAAGCCTTATAGCCATAGCCCCGTTCGTTGCCATCCGGCGAGCTGGTCAGCACGTTCGAGGAATGATCGTACGCGTACGTGCGCCGCTTCTCCTTCTCGCTGTACAGCAGGCTTAGTTCGTCGGTAATGACGTGCTTGGCCGTCGTCAGCTCGATGTTCGACCAGTCCGAGACGCCGGACTCATTGACGCCGCGCACGCGGTATTGATACGTCTGCCCGGTGATCGCCTTCTCGTCATGGAAGGTCGGCGTCCCCGCGCGTCCGCCATCGGAGAAATCCGTCGTCACGCTCACCCAATTCTCACCGTCGACGGAACGCTGCACCTCGTAGCCTGAGGCGCCGACGGAGCCGAGCCATCGGATATCCGCGACCGATTCGATCGGGAACAACTTCGGCGCGTTCGCAGGCGCCGGAATCGGCGGCACGGGCGTTGTTTTACCAATATCCCCTGTGTTCATGTAATGCGCGTATTTATAAACCGTACGGATGATGTCCTTCTCGCCATAATAATTACCCGATGCGAAGCCCGGCCAATGGTACGACGCCCAGTTGCCCGGGTTCTCGTCGTGCCAGAAGAAACCGCCGTCGTCCTTATGCGGGCGAAGCGACCAAATCATGATGCCGTCCGTCCCGTTCTGCAGGGCGGCGTTGTACAGCTGATCGACCGGTTCACCCGTCGTGTACAGACCGAATTCGCCCAGAATATACGGCTTCTTGCCTTCGGCGGAAGCCTGATCGGCATTGATTTTGTCGATGAAATTGCCCGTGTAGAAATGATTGCCCACGATGTCGATGTTCGGATCGTCGAGCGATTCCGCATTGACAGCGAACCGGCCGTCCAGCAGGAGTTGGCTCGGGTTCTCTTCCTCCTGGATGTAACGGGCGATCTCCGTCGTCCACGATTGCGGGAACTTATCCTGGTTGTAGCCGCCGAGCTCGTTGCCCGTCTCCCAGGCGAGAATCGACTTGTCTTCCTTGTACTTCACGCCTGTAATGGTGTTGACGCGGTTCATCATGTAGTGGATAACCTGCTTGAAGTCCGAGATGACGGTCGGATCCGTATAGAACTTCCACGCATCCGGATCGTTCGCCGCATCATTGGAGATCGTGCCGGGATAGCGGAAGTTGACGTAGCTCTCGATGCCGCCCTCCCACTGCCATTGGTCGACGAACGGAATGATGAGCCGCACGCCGTACTGATTCGCCAGCGCCAGCAGATGATCCAGCTTGCGGAAGCCTTCTTCGTTGAACTGCATGACGCCTTCGGCATCCGGCCCCTTCACGAGGGCGTACGACGCGTTGGCGTTATCGTACCGCTTGACCGGCGGCACGTACGTCCGCGTCACTTTGCCGCCCATGGCGGCGATCGTGCGGATTGCATCCTCCTGCGAGAATTCGGAATCGCGCATGCCGCCTGGATAGTTGAGCGAAGCGAAACGGAACGGCTGATCGCCCTCCATCAGCGCATCGCCGTCCACCGTGATGAAATCGGTGAAGGCGGAGGCGCCTGGCGCAGCGGCTGCCGCCTGTACTTCATTCGTGACCAGCTCCCCTGCGGGAGCGGTGCCGTTGGCCGAAGCCGAGCTTCCGCCGATCGCCGGCGACAGAAGACCGACAAGCAGCGAGCCAGCCATCAGCGCGTGCGCGGGTTTCTTCAATCTGCGAGTTGTTGTGCCCAATTCGTTCATCCTTTCGTATGCGGGATTTGCGAGGTCGATATGGAAAAGAAATGGTCGTGCATGCAGGGTCTGACGCGCGTCTTGACCCCGTTTTTATGTAAGCGCTTAAAAAGATTATAAGCAGATCGGCACTTTCGCACAATAGATAATTGAAATATTTTAAATTTAGTATAATTAATTAGTTGAAATTGTTGAAGCAAAATCCATTTGGACAACGCAAAAACAGCCCCCACCGCAAGTTTGCATCACGGTTGGAGCTGATTATTTGGACGAGAAGCTTCTTAGGGTCTCGGGATGAGTGGGTAACACCGAGCGGCCGTTATTCTTCCCGCAGCGTCGCCACGAGCGCCCATTCCGTGCTGCCCAGCGATTCCTGCGTGAGATCCGCCGTGCGGATTTCGTTCAAGCTAGCCGCATGCATGCCGAAGACGTGAACGGGTTTGCCTAGCGTAAAGCTTTGCGCTTCGGTGTGGGCGATTAGTCCGCGCGCTGAGAGCTTGGGATCCCATGGGACCGTGAAGGTCGAGAGACTCGCCCCTGCATCGTCGACCAAGCACACTTTGACGACGACCTGCCCGTTCTGAATGTTAACGGTTGAATCGTCGATCGCGATAATGACCTCTACTTCTTTACGAGTCGGCTTCTGCGTACTATGGAATACGTCACCGATCGAGCCGGCTGTCTCGACGCGCTTGCCGCCTCGCCAAATATCCAAATCCAGCTTCATGTTTGGCGGCTTCTCGCCCTCGCCGCTCAGCTTGAACGCCCCGCTCATCACGCCCAGGAAGAGCTTGAACTTCGCCGCATCCCCTTCGAACAAATCACCGACAGGCGTCAGCGTAATCTCTGCCGGCCCCGCCTTGCTGACCGGTTCGGCTTCATTCGTCGTCCCCCAGCAGCCCGTCAACAGCATCAGCATGATCAGCATCCCGGCTTTGTTTCGCATTGTGCAGCACCTCCCCTTACATAATCATCCTCCTCCAGCTGCTCGTCA
Source organism: Paenibacillus aurantiacus (assembly GCF_042431225.1). Taxonomy (NCBI): domain Bacteria; kingdom Bacillati; phylum Bacillota; class Bacilli; order Caryophanales; family Paenibacillaceae; genus Paenibacillus; species Paenibacillus aurantiacus. Next base: position 128,487 of record NZ_JBHMDO010000042.1, read on the forward strand.
TCCTTTACAGCGCTCCCCGAGCTCCGTCAAGAATTGTTCAGCCTCCTCTCCCCCAGCGCTATCTCGCCCTAATCGCGATCGGATGGTCCTCGTTCAACTGCAACAAATCCCACAAATTCCCGTACAAATCTTTAAATACCGCTACCATGCCATACGGCTGCTCTTGCGGCGGTCTTACGAACTCGATCCCTCTCGCCGTCATCTCGTTATAGTCCCGCCAGAAATCGTCCGTGTTCAGAAACAGGAACACCCGTCCGCCCGCCTGATTGCCAACGAATGGCTCCTGCTCCGGTCTCGACGCCTTCGCAAGCAGCAGATTCGTGCCGATGGAGCCCGGCGGCGATACGACGACCCAGCGTTTGTCCTGCTCAGGCTGGTACGTATCCTCGAGCAGCGTGAAATTCAGCTTCTTCGTATAAAAGTCGATCGCTTCATCGTAATCGTTGACCACGAGCGCGATATGGACAATGGATTGCTTCATGACTTACACCCTTTCTTCATGCGTTCACGCTACAAATATGACTTTGGAGGTAGCAGCCTATGGCTCAGCTTATTGTCATCTTCATCCTCCTGATTCCCGTGTTCGCGGTCCTTGCCTGGACGTATCAACTCCCGGCAGCTGGTTTCAAATTTGACCTTTCGGACATACTTGGACATGGAACCTCTATCCAATCCGAATAGGAGATGTGACGAAATGACCGTAAGATTGATCCCTTATCTGGTAATGAACGGCAACGCGGCGGAAGCGATGACCTTCTACCAGAAGGCGTTGGACGCGCAGCTGCTTTTCAGCCAAGCGTTCGGCGAAATGCCCGAAAATCCGGAATTCCCGCTGCCGCCGGAAGCGAAAAACCGGATTTCGCACGCGACGCTCAAAATCGGCGAGTCCGACGTCATGTTCTCGGATACCTTCCCGGGTCAGCCGCATCAGAGCGGCACGCAGGTGACGATCTGTCTGTCCACGGACGACAAGGAACAAGCCACACGGTATTTCAATGCCCTGCAGGACGGCGGGCAGGTGAACATGCCGCTGCAGGAGACGTTCTTCAGCCCGGCCTACGGCATTGTGGTCGACAAGTTCGGCGTAACGTTCCAGATCTTCACCGAAGGCAAACCGCACCAATAAACCAACAACGAGAGCTCTTCCGTGCTTGACGGCGGGAGAGCTTTTTCGCATCCGGAGAAGTTAAGTCCGTCCCTTGCCAGCCCCCCGCTCACAGATGACCCAGCCGTTCTCGCAGCCGCTCCATATGTGTCGCCATCCACTCCATCTCCTTCGCGAACCGCTCGGGAGGCGTGCCGCGTACGCGCTTCTCGGCCGTAATCCACCATGGACTTTCCAAGTACCACAGCAGCTGCAACGCCGCGGTCAATTCGCCTTCGCCGAGCGAGCATTCCTCGCGATACCCCGCGACGAATGCTTCCGCCGGCAGCACGTCCAACGTCTCGTCCAGCGCATACGAGAGGATGGCGCGTGCCATGTCGAGCGGGGGATAATCGTATTTCAGCCGGTCAAAATCCAATATCGCGCTCACCTTGGACTCGCCGAACAACACGTTGTCGGCCCATAAATCACGATGCGCCCAGCCGGTCCGCAGCGGCTTGAACGCGTCAAGCGTGATCGTCTCCGTCGTCCGGCGCTGTCTCTCGATGGCCGCTACCAGCTCGCCTCGCCCCGCCGCAGCTGCCTGCGCCCGAACGGCATCCCAATGAACCAGCCGCTCTTCGCGGGCAGGCGGACGGAACTGCGGCCCGGATGCCGCTCTTCCGATCGAACCGTCATTAAGCAGCCGGTGCATGAGGCCGGTCGCGCGTCCGAGACTGTGCATCCGATCCGTGTTCCCGCGTCCGGGTGGAACCAACTCGCCTGCGCAGAAGGGCATAACCATGAACCGTTCGCCCCGCTCGGATTCCAGCAGGATTCGATCTTGATGCGCCAGCGGCCGCGGACAGGGCAATCCGGTATCGTGGAGACGGCTCTGCTGTTCGAAAGCGAATTGCAAATCATCAGGCGCATAGAGCTTATATCGTTCCCGGTTGTATTGCTTCAGCAGAAAGTCGCCCTCATCGGTGACGATTCTCCACTTCAAATTCATCCATCCGCGCTTAATCGGGACGACTTCGCGCACCTGCCATCCCCAGTTGCGGCGGCATGCGCGAAGTAGATCCTCCAATATTGCTTGCTCTTGAATGGTGCTGTCTTCTCCCATTACGAATGCTCCGATTTCGTTGAATTCTCGTGCTTGCCGCGGACTGCTTCACTGCTTGGATTCTAGCTCGGCCTCTTTACCTCTCTTGATCTGATCCTTCATAAAGCCGTACACATCGAGTTTCCATATGCCGTCCTCTTCCCGCAGACCGAGCACCATGGTATGGTGGATGATCCCCACGCTGACGGATATGGCGACTGCTTTGTAGTCCGGTTTCGAACCAAGTTCATCCACTTTGATCGAATCGTAGTACCGGTAGTGCATGGCTATTTCGGAGCTGTCGTTGCTGACATACTCACGGTAGTCTTCCGTAAACCGCGCAAGGTCCGACAAATACCCGCCGTTATAAATCAGCGGATACAGCACATAAGGATCGCCGTTCGAGAGCGTGTGCAAATACGCCAGTACCATCTCCTCCGGCGTAAAATCCGTCAACAGCGCCACATCTTGGCTTCCCTTGAACCGGTTGTACGCCGCTTGCTTCTCGGTCGGCAGCTGCTCCAAGTAGGAGAAGCTTGCTCGCGCCTCGGTCTCTTGCCCGGCATTCGTCATCTCGTTCCGGAAGGGAATGTCGGCTTCCTTCTTAGGCTCGGCTCTGGTCTGCGGCTCAATTCCCGTATCGGCATTCTTCTCGGATTCCGTCACCGGTTCGTCCGCCGTCCGGGTGTCCGCTGCCGGCACTTGGTTCTGCGCGACATCCCCACCGACGTCGCAGCCCGCCAATAGCAGCACGATCGCGGCGGCCGCACCGGCCTGTATTCGCTTCCTCATTCGTCTACCTGCTCTCTTCCTAGTTGTTCGCCATCGTCCCCCACGCTCGGCCATATCGTGTGGAATGACAGTAATTTTCCGGCCCATCCCACGCGGCGATCGCGGCGGCCAGTTCGTGCGCGTAAGTCAGCTGCACATGTTCGATCTCCCCTTGCTACGGCTCCCCTTACCAATTCCCATTTCATACCATAAATCCTTAGACGCTATTCCCCCGGAAAAGTTGCTGGCCCAACCGAAGGCAGCCGATCGCGCAACCGCCAACGATTCCCCCGAATAATGGCATGACCAAAGCAAAGAAGCCACCCCAGCCGGAATAGATTCCGTCCAAGGTGACTTCGCCAGTCTTAACCCGCCATTCAGGGCGTGTACTCGAATCCCGCAAGTTTGGCCTGCTTCGAACGATCGAAGAACAACAGTCGATAACGGTCCCAGACGATCTCTGTATACCGGAATTGAATCGAACTGTCGGTTAGTTGTCCCGTCTCGCTTACCTCGAAGACGCAATGATTAGCCCGCAGGACGTTCTCGATGCCTTCGAGCGTATCTCCGATCGCAATGCCTGCGCACACTTCGAAACGTTCGCCCAACACCTCGTACCTGCGCATGGAGGGCTCCAAGTTGAAATAAGCCTCAAGCCCGCGCCTGTATTGAAAGAAGAAGATGCTGGCCAAATATTCCCCGCGCGCGCCGAATTCGATCCGATCCGAGCCTTCCGTGCCGAACTTCTTCTCGGTAGCGGTGATCCAGAACCCGTCACCAGCTTCATACATCCGCTTGCCCACCGCGGAAGGTCTGACGAATCGCAACTCGGCGATCGGCGTGAACCGCTCCAATTCTTTGAGCATTTCCCACTTCATGTCTTCACCCCATATGGATAAGAAGCTCCCCTTAACCGGCAGGAATTATTCACCACTGGCCTATCCAGCAGACGGGATAACAGTATTACCGGCTCGCCACGACCCGATTCTTGCCCGCCCGCTTCCCCTCGATCAACGCCACGTCCGCAAGGTGAATGCAGGCGTCGACAGTCTGGCCCGCGCGATATGCAGCAACCCCGAGTGTGAGCGTAATCGGAATCGGTTGCCCCTCATACCGGAACGGCTGACGTTCCGCTTCCACTCGTATTCGTTCGGCCAGCGTCACCGCCTCCTGAAGCCGTATTCCCTGCAGCAGCACGAGAAACTCCTCCCCGCCCCATCGAACGGCCAGCGCTTCGGCGCCCGCCGTATTGCGGATCAAGGACGCGCAATGCTTGATCGCCGCATCGCCGCAGTTATGCCCATAGCGATCGTTCACCTGCTTGAAGCCATCGATGTCCGCAAGCAGGATACTGAACGGCTCTCCGTCCGTCTCGTGGCGTAACCGCGCTGTCTGCAGCTTCTCGTAAATCATCCGCCGATTGCGCAAGCCCGTCAGCGGATCGGTACGGGATAAGAGCTCCAGCTCCTGGATGGCGTCGTGCAGATTCGCCATCGTATGCTCAATGCTTTGCCGATAGTAATAAGACAGCAGCGTCGTATAGGCGAGCGTGCTGATCAAGTTCCAATAGTGAAGCGTCCGGCAGACGGGCACAACGCCGCTAGCCATGCCGGCCGGTGCGTAGTGATAGAGCAGGACGTATGCAATCACGCTTAAAATTACGAAAGTCCGCGTAGCCTGCTTGGACGTTTGCATCACATAGGCCCCATACAGGACGAAGAACAGGTAGTAATGAAAACCGGCGTTCCACCCCATATACACGGTTGCCGTAACTGCATAGATCAGCAGCTCAGAGGCGATTAAGCAGCCCCACCATCCCATACGCTCGCGCTTAAGGATCAGCATGGCAGCGGCATAGCACACCGTTGAGCCGATATTCACCCACGCCATGAACGAATAACCGAGCAGGTGAAAAAATACCACGAACGCCAGATGGATGAGCAGCCCCCCGACCGTCGCATACCGGTAGATCGAAGGGGCGAGCAGTCTTGGAGACCGCGTAAGTTCTGTCCGCATGCCTAGAGCTCCTCGGTCTGTTTTGGCCACAACTCCTTCCGCCTAGTATGCCTCCTTGCTGACAAAAAATCCCGTGGGCATTACCGCCCACGGGATCGTTGTTCATGATAACCATTATGTTTAGCATGGAGACCTAGCCGCTAAGCGAGTCAATCCTCTGGAGCTTCTCAGTAGAGGGGGGAAGGCCCGCCCAACGTTAGCTGTGTCCGCAAGGACAAAAAGCGTGCCTGGCGGACGACGGCCCCGGATTCCCGGACGAACTGCTTCCAGGCTTGTTCCACCGCTTCGTCAAAGGCAAAGACGGCGAGTCCGGCTTGGGTCTCGCCATTGCCCGGGCGATCGTGGAGCGAAGCGGCGGATCGATCGCGGCTACCAACCGCAAGGAAGGCGGCGCGCTGATCGTGGTGCGCTTTCGGGCTGCGGGCGGCTAGCGTCGTCCGTCCCTCCTAACATAGGATTTCCCCCCGTTAAGAGCAGTACCGTCTCCTCCAGCATCCGGCTCACCGCAACGGCCGAATACTCGAACCACGGACTCGGCTGTAACTGATACACGCATCCATGCTGTACAGCCTTCAAGCTTAGCCAGCCCGCATCGTGCTGCAGCGACTGCCAGCGTAAGTGCGTCACGGCATCCGGAGAGACAAGCAGCAGCAGCCGATCCGGATCGAACGCCGCGAGCTCCTCGATCGACAGCGGCTCATTGCACAGTTCTCTCAGCTTCGGAATGGCCGCCAGCTCCAAATCGCGATAGAGCACGTCCCGGATGCCCCGGTTGACGTACAAATACAGCTGATCCCCCGATAGATGGAGCGTCAGGAACGTATCTTGTCCTACCGCCTCCCGAATGTTCGCCCTCGCCTTCGCGGCGCTGCTCTCGTAATCGCGAATCCATCGGTCGGCGCTCGCCGTTTTGCCCAGCGCCTTGGCGATTTGCCACAGCTGTCCCCGCCAGTCTTCCGCCTCGACGCGGATCAGTTCGATGCCGCTCGCCGCCAGCCATTCCGCCATAGCGGCTCCACAGCTCTCTTGAATGATGACGGCATCCGGTTTCGCAGCCGTCAGGCTTCTTATGTTGTCTTCATCTTTGCCCGAATCGGGGCTTTCCAGATGGACGCGAATCTCGGATTGATAGTAGTAGTGATAATAAGGCGTCCGCTTCGGGTCAAGCGGGGCCGCGGTCGGCACGATACCAAGCGGAAGCAGATAGCCGATTGACGACGCGGACAGCACCGCGATTCGGTTCCTGGCGCTCCTGCCGAAAGCCGACGGCGAAAGGCCGACCTCCTTCTTGAACTTGCGGCTGAAGTAATACTCGTCGCTATATCCAACGCTCCTGGCGATCTCCCGCATATACAGGTCCGTCTCCCGGATCAGCTGCTTCGCCCTGCCGATGCGCAGTCCGGTCAAATAGTCCATGACGCTCCGGCCGGTCGCCTTCTTGAACGCTTCGCCGAAATAATTCGGACTCAGACCAGCCAGTTGCGCCAACAAGTCGATCGACAACGCTTCATGATAATGATCTGACATGTAAGCGCGCACCTCATCCAGCGACATCCGCGCAGCGCAGCCGTCCGCGTCAGGGGAAGTCTTCGTGTAATCGAGCATGCGATACCTCCTACTGGAAAAACGAATTGACTTAATTGATAATAATTATCATTATCAAATAAATCATAAATCATTCCGCCGCAGATGGCAACGCCGAATTCTACGCCTCGGCGACGAACAAAAAAAAGAGCTTTGAAGCCCGGCAAGAAACCGGGATCCAAAGCATTCCAAATCATTAGCCAGTACGCAATTACACTTGCAATTCAAACCGTTAAGCTGTCCGTGCGAGATTAACTTACAATGCAATGTGAAACCTTCAACGTGAAACTTTCAAAGCAACGTGAAACCTTCAATTTCGATTAAACTTTAAGTTCAGCGGTTTTCTTCCAATCGGCCGCGAACTTCTCCATGCCTTGATCCGTCAACGGGTGCTTGGAAATTTGCTCGATGACCGTGAACGGAACCGTCGCGATATGCGCGCCTGCCATGGCCACGCGTGTTACGTGGTCCGGGTGGCGGACGGATGCCGCGATGATTTGCGTGTCGAGGTTATGCGTGCGGAACAGCTCGGCAACTTTGGAGACGAGCAGCACGCCATCTTCGGAGATGTCGTCCAGACGGCCCAGAAACGGCGATACGTACGTAGCGCCGGCACGAGCGGCGAGCAGCGCCTGATTAACGGTGAAAATGAGCGTTACATTCGTTTTGACGCCTTTCTTGGTCAGGTAGCGGCATGCTTCCAGACCAGCCAGCGTCATCGGGAGCTTGATCGTGATGTTTTTATCGTTGTTGTTCAGCTTGATCAGTTCGTTCGCTTGGGCGATCATCTCTTCCGCCGTCAGCGCATCCGGCGTCACTTCCGCCGAAACGGACTCGACTTCCGGCACTTCGCGCAAAATCTCTTCGATGCGGTCTTCGAAACGCACGCCTTCCTTGGCAACCAGGGACGGGTTCGTCGTTACGCCGGACAATACGCCGATCTTATACGCTTTCTTGATGTCGGCCAAATTCGCAGTATCGATAAAAAACTTCATGATTCATTGCCTCCGTTCATTTTTGGTCTCTCGTTAATCGGGGCTTGCTTACTCTCGTGCCACTCCCGGCAGTTCTGGTCTCTCTTTTCTAAGTCCCATTAGATCAACTATAATACGATTAACCAATATATGCGTAATTAATACATTTCACAGGAGCTATAGATCGTGTCTATGACCAATAACTACGAACTGTACAAAGTTTTCTATTGGGCCGCGAAGACAGGCAGCCTGTCTCAAGCCGCCAAATCACTGTATTTGACGCAGCCAAGCGTCAGCCACGCCATCAAGCAGCTGGAAGACAGCCTGGGCCTTACGCTCTTCTACCGCACGTCCAAAGGGGTAACGCTAACGCAGGAGGGCACCGTGCTCTACTCCTATATCGAGCAATCTCAGATGCTCATTACGCTAGCCGAGGAGAAAATGAGCGCGCTCAAGAATCTGGACAGCGGGGAGCTTCGGATCGGCGGCAGCGATTCGCTGTTCAAACATTTTCTGCTGCCGTACCTCGAGCGCTTCCACCGGACATACCCGGGTATCCGGCTTCACCTCAACCATGGTACGACGCCGGAGATCATTACATTCCTGAAGGAAGGGCGCATCGACATGGGGGTCGTGCGGATGCCGATCGTCGATACGCAGCTAACGGTGAAGGAGAGCCTTCAGCTGCAGGATTGCTTCGTGGCGGGGGCTGCGTTCTCCGGCTTGAAGGACCGGGTGCTCTCGATGGAGGAGCTGCTCGAGTATCCGATCATCCTCTTCTCGCGCAACAGCCGCGCGCGCATGGCGATTACGGAGCTGTTCCGGGGCTACGGGCACAAAATCAAGCCCGGCATCGAGGTCGGCAGCGTCGACCTGCTGATCGAATTCGCCCGCAAAGGGCTCGGCATCTCCTACGTGGCCAGGGAGTTCATCGCCAGGGAGCTGGCGGACGGCTCATTGTTCGAGATTCGATTGGATGTACAGCTACCGCCGTCGCATGTCGGGATCATGACGCTGCGAAGCGTGCCGCTCTCGAGCAGCGCGAGCAAGTTCATCGAGCTGATTCAGTAGGAGGTCCGGCGCGCAAGCTTGCGGTAGAGTCGCCGGCGTATCCGGGCGATTGGCCTGCGCAGCACGATAGACAGCATAAAGCCGGCGAAAGACCCGATCAGCAGGCTCGTGATGGATAGCGGGAAGCCTACGACGAGCAGCAGCATCCCGGCGCCGTAGTCGTCTTCCGCCGCTTCGTCCGGTCCCGATAACGCGTTTCGCCCGACGAACATGGCGATTTGGAACAACAGGAAGAGCAGTAGATTCGTAAACATGACGTACCCTCTTCCCCGCGCGGCGAACGCCGTCAGCGCCGCATGAACCGCGAGCATGAACACGAACAGGGCGCAAATGAATAACAGATCGTCGCCTTGCAGCAAATAATTGAGAAACATCGTTGATAAAGCGCTATGCACGAACGGGGCCAGGCTAACTTCGACGAGTCTCCGCAAGTGCGCACGTCCTTCCTCGTGGATAATTACTGTCATTATAAGGGACCGCCGCGATTGCAAAAAGCGCAAAAAGCCCGGATGTTTTTTCTTGTTTTCACGAATGGCACGCCAAAAAAGAGCGCTTGCTTGGTGCATGCGCTCTTTTTGGCGTACCTATCTATCACCTTATAAAAGTAAATATTCGCTGCCTTAAATCTTGATCAGATTCACCCTTGCGTACGAATCGATCTCACATTGCCTCATAACCGAGTAGTACCCCGTAACAGCTAATCCATGACCGAGCCGCACGTGAGATTCGCGATCGCTCCCGTCATGGCGCTCGCCCTGTCGGAAGCCATAAGCACGGCGGCGTCCGCCACCTCGCGCAGCGTCGGGAGCCGGCCAAGCGCCGTTCCGTCCGTCATGTAGGTCCTTGCAGGCGCTTGCTGGTCGTCCCATGTCTCCGGAATCGCATCCGACCGCAGGCAGACGACCCGGACGCCTTGCGTGCCTACCTCGCCGGCGAGGCTGCGCGTGAAGCCTTCGATCGCCAAGCACGCCGTGGAGAAACCGCCGGTCAAGTGGTAGCGCCGGTCCCGTCCGGACAAGCTGGCTGCCGACGTGGATAGCGTCAGAATAACGCCCGACTGCTGCCGGACCATATACCGAGCCGCGGCCGTCGCCGTGAGGAAGTGCGTCCGAACGCCGGTCAACACCGGCAGGACGAAATCTTCGGGCGCCATCTCCAGCAGCGGCACGCCCTGCAAATCCCCGCGAATGCCGATGGCATTGAAAGAAATATCGATGCGACCCGAACGGCTCACGGCTTGCTCCATGTGATGCTCGATCGCCTCGCGATCCAGCGCATCCACGGCTGCCGCTTCGGCCAAGCCACCCTCTTGAACGATCCCCCTCGCGACCGCTTCAACCTTGTCCAACGCGCGCCCCGCCAGTTACACCTTCGCGCCTTCGCGAGCGAACGCCCGGGCGACCGCGCCGCCGATCTTCCCGCCTGCGCCGTACACGACGGCGATCTTGTCCTTAAGCAGCATTCAGCATCCTCCTTGATCGTGGTATGAGATGAAAGGAAAGCCTAACTCCATCATACCCGACTGCGGCTAGCCTGACTTCTTATGAATTGCGGGATGATGACCACGCTCGGGAGATGCGCAAAAGCTCCTCCAGCCCTGGGTTGCTTCTACAGGGAATTGAGAGGAGCTTTCTTATAGTTATTTTGCCGTACGGGATTTGAACATCAGGAAGATCAAATAAGGCGCGCCGATTAACGCGACGACGATGCCGGAGGGAATCTCGCGCGGCGACAGCATGATGCGGCCGATCCAGTCGGCAGCCACCAGCAGTATCGCGCCGAGCAGCGAGGACAAGACCATAAGCCGTCTATGGTTCGAGCCGACCAGCATGCGCGCGGCATGCGGCGCGAGCAGCCCGATGAAGCCGACGGCGCCGACCGCGGCCACCGCCGCAGAGGCAAGCACGACGGCCAGCAGCGTTACGAGCAGCCGGGTTCGGCGGACCGGCAGGCCGAGTCCGGTCGAGCTGTCGTCTTGGAAGGACAGCAGGTCCACCTTGCGCCCCATCCACCAGGCGATTGGGAGCAGGACAAGGGCGAACGGGAGGACTTGCGCGAATTCCGGCCAGCTGCGCGCATACGTGCTGCCGGCCAGCCATGTCAGCGCGGGGGCCAACGTCAATTTGGCGTAGACGACGAGAATGTTGATTAGCGCCGTTCCGGATGCGGCGACCGCGATCCCGACGAGCGTCAGCACAGTCGGGCTTAATCCTCTCCGCCAAGCGGCAGCGTATACGATAACAGCCGCGGCGATCCCGCCAATGAACGCGCCGACCGGGACCCAGCCGGCTGGGAGCTGCGGGAATGCGACGAGCAGCAGCATCGCGCCGACGCCCGCGCCGCTCGAGACGCCGACGATTTGGGGATCGGCGAGCGGATTCCTTACCGCGCTCTGCATGAGCGCTCCGCTGGCCGCCAAGATCATGCCGACTACGCCAGCGGTGAGCAGCCTCGGCAGCCGAAGTTCAAGCAGCACCTTCTCGTGAAGTTTCGTCCCGTTGCCGGATAACGTCGCGAGCACTTCGCTCACGGACAGATGCAGCGTGCCGTTCATCAGCGCCGCGATGCTGATCGCGACGAGCAGCAGCGTTAATACAATCACAAGCGGTACGAAAGGCAGGCGCCTGCCGATTGTGCCGACATTCATCGACGAACGGCCTTCCGGCGGGGACGCGGCGGCCGCGTTCTTCGACGCTTGAAGCGCAAGCCATATAATCCATGGTCCCCCGATGAACGCCGTCACCGCCCCTGCAGGCAGCTCGCCGACCGCGCTGGCCGCGAAGCCGCGGGCGACCGTGTCCGCGCCGACGAGGATCGCCGCTCCCCATATCGCGCTGACCGGCAGCAGCAGTACATGGGCGCGCATACCGGAGAGCTTGACGATATGAGGCGCGAGCAGGCCGATGAACCCGATCGGCCCGACGACGCTGACGCTGACGCACGCCAGCACGATGCTGACGCTCATGGCGAACATGCGAGTGCGGCCTACATGCTGGCCGAGCGAGCGGGCGCTCTCCTCGCCGAAGGCGAGCAGGTCCAGGTGGCGAGACGCGAGAAGGACGGCCGCAATGCCGCCCAGTACCCACGGCCAGACGAATCGGACGCCGCTCCAGTCGTTCTGGTTCAAGCTGCCGGAGCCCCACACGAACAGACCTTGCGTATCCTGCTCGAACAGCATCATTAGCGCGCTCGTCACCGACGACAGCACAAGAGTAATAATCATCCCCGACAAGGCGATCCGGATCGGCGTCCCTTTGCGTCCGCCGCCCATGCCGAAGACGGCAAGCGCGGCCGCGGCGCCGCCTAGCACGGCGAACAGGAAGGCGTATTGGTGCAGCATGCCCGGCCAGAAGATCGTGCCGATGACGACGACCAGGAAGGCGCCGGCATTGACGCCAAGCGTCGTCTCCGAGGCAAGCGGATTGCGCGTGACGGACTGCATAAGCGAGCCGGCTACGGCAAGCGCGGCGCCGGACAGCAGCCCCATGACCGTACGCGGCAGCCGAACGCCGTTAATAGCGCGATGCTCGGGCGTATCTGTCGGCCAGAAGAGCGCATCGACGACAGTCGAAGGCGACAATGCTTTCATACCCTGCGTCAAGCTTAAGAAGGTCAATGCGATCAGCAGCAGGCTCCCTCCGACAAGCATCGCGAACGGCATCCAGCCCTTCGCACGCGAGGTGCGACGGGCTGGAAATTCGTTCGACGGAGAGGGAGCGGTTACCCGTTCCTCCGCCAGCTTCATTATTGACCTGTCAGCACGCTGACGGCGCGCTCAGCGAGCAGCTTCGCGGAGTGAGGACCGCCGTACGGCCATGTGTCGCCGCCGAGCGCATAGACGCGGTTTTCTTTGACAAAGTTCAGACCGGTCCAGACCGCGTTCTTCTCCAGCACGCCCAAGACGTTGTCTTCGTTCGTAATGTGCAGATAGTTCGCGTCCGTCACTTGCTGCAAGAGCTCAACGCCGCCCTGCGAGTAGCCGTATACTTCGAATTGCGCCGGCTTGAACGTATTCTTCAGTCCGATCTGCTCCAGCACTTTAATGGCGAGGGCATTATCCGTCGAGACGCGGAACGTCACCGCGTTCTGATCGACCCATGGCATCGTCAGCGCAATCGGTGCGCCTTCCTTACCGGCGGCTGCAAGCTTCGCCTTGCCGTCGTCGTACGCTTGCTGCAGGTCGGCAAGCACCTTGTCGGCTTCAGCCTTTTTGCCTACGACGTCCGCAATGGTCTTGAACGTCTCGATCATCTCTTGGTACTGGTCGCCTTGACCTTCGGCCGGATACGGATCGAACAGCAGCGTCGGCGCGATCGCGTTCAGCTGATCGTACGTCGCTTCGTGGCGGAACTTCACGCCGATGATCAGATCCGGTTCGAGCGCCGCGATCGTCTCCAGATTCGGCTCTTGGCGCGTACCGACGTCGGTTACGTCAGCCGAGAGCGCCGTCGGCGGGGACACCCATTTTTTCATATTCTCAATATCCGCTACGCCAGCAGGCTGCACGCCGACCATCAGCAGATCTTCCGCGTATGTCCATTCGAGCACGACAATCTTCTGCGGCACGCCCGTGATCGGCAGTTCTCCGAGCGCATGCTTGATGCTGCGCGTCTCGCCCGCCGTCTCGGTTGCCTGTTCGTTCGTACCGGAGTTCGTCGAAGCCGCATTATTCGCGCTGTTCGTGCCGCCACCATTCTCACCGCTCGTGGTGCTCGTATTGTTCGCATTATTCCCGCAAGCCGTCGCAAGGACGAGCACGATGGCGAATACGACGAATAACGCTGACTTTCTTAATCCTGACACAGTTAGTTCCCCCTAATTGCTTAGAATCGACTTCCATTGAGACAAGAACGAGTTATTATTGATAATGATTCTCAACCTCAATTGTGATCAATGATAATCGTTCTCATCATCGGTGTCAATGTAAAAATAGGCAATCCGATCGGGCATGACTGCAACTGCATCGAATCTCCTACGTGAGAGAGGAAAGGCACCGTTCGCACTGCGGTCGTGCCTATGACTCTAGCCATATACGCGACAAAGGCCGGTTTCGAAAATCGAAACCAGCTCATTGATGTACCTCTATTCGCGTCGATAACTTATACGAAGCTCGCCCTTAACGCCGCGTCTTGGCTTACGCGCAAGCGATCGGAGCGTTCATTTTGATGCCCTACGTATCCGCTCGATTGGCGGAGCATGGATCGTCAAATCCCCCGTTCCCGGATAACCAGCTAATCGCGCTCGGGAACAGCATCTGCCAGGTTGTCTCATGATGCCGTCCGCCAGGGACAATATCAAATCGAACGCCGCTGGTCGCCACTCCCGCCTCCAGGAGCGTCCGATAGACTTGTTCTGCCTGTTCGCGCGCGATCCGGTTGTTGGCTGGATCGTCAACCTCCTGCTCTCCGATGCGCTCCATTGCAGCGCGCAACCTGACAGTTATTCAATCCGGCAAGATGGCGAGTTAATGGCGTGTTTACAGGATCTCTCAAGAGGATCAAATAAGCCTATCGAATAGCGATAGACTTCTGATATACTGGAAACGCACGACAGACTTGGGTGGGACAGGCAGCCTCCGGCAAGGAGGTGCATGCCTATGACGTTTACGTTCGAAGAAGTGATGTTGCTCGGGATGTTCGTTCTCGCGTTGCTCACTTACCTTAGCGGCAAACGAAAATAACCCGCCCAGGTTAGCGCCACGGTGACGGGTTATTTCTCTCTGGTTCTATTCGGAGGATTCTCATCCAAGTGTCGTGCAGGGAGAGCGTTGGCCGCGCTCTCCTGTTTGTTATTTATAATCATACAATGTGCATTTAATACACGCAAGGCAATTTGAAACATTTAGCCCCGGCTCCCAGCACTTCCAGAAAACGGTACCTCCAATTTACTCCACCTTAATGGCAATCAGCGAACCATCCGCAGACTCTTCGTACACGATCGGCAGCGTACCGTTCGGGAACGGCACCTCGATCCGGTAGATGCGGCGATTCACATCGCCGCCGGTCTGCTCCTGCAGCGGATATGCATTCTGCTCGCCCGCTTTCGTAATGAACGGCAGCGTCTCCTCCACGCTCGCGCCTTGGTAAAGCCGTCTCAGTTCGGCGGTCCAGCCTGACGCATCCCGCTCCGGCGCACTCACGGTCACGCCTCGTTGACGCATCATCCCGAGCAGCTCGGCAACCATCCGACCGTCGCCTTGCTGAAGCGCGGCCGCAAGCAGCAGGTATCCCCGCTCGGTCTTCGGCATGAGGTTGATTCGGTTTCGAGCGGCCATTAGCTCGAAGACGTCATCCGTCCGGCGCTCGTCGGAGAACCAATAGACCTTTACATTTTGCGGATTGGAGGTGCTCGTCCCCGGGAGGATGTACCGCCCGTCTTCGGACATGCGGAAAAGCAGCGGTTCGTCCATCCCCTGCTGATATTGCAGCAAGGAAATATCTCGTCCGTCTCCGCTCACCGTGATATGGAACGAGAACGGTTGGATCGGGCTCGCTTTACCCGGCATGAGGGCGATATGGCCGCCGTTCATGCTCGAGTAATACGGCGTGCCGTTGCTAGCGGTATCCCGTACGAGATGGTACAGCAGCTTGCTCTCGCGCTGGACTGGCCGCATCTCTGCCGTCGTTCCCATGCCAACGCGGGTATGCACCAGCTCGTCGACCGACCACCGGATATCGGCAATCCCCCGAAGTTCCTTCGGTCCGTCCCCATTCCTCAAATCCGGCAGCCGCATCGCGATCTCCAGATCCCCGCTCTCCCACAGATAGGTCGTGTACTGTTGGTCCGACGCGTAGAAGGCATCGGAAAAATTCGTCCCGTAGGCGATCCCCGCCATCCGTTCTTTGCCGCCGAAATCTAATGCGTTCAGGTGCTGTCCGGACGAAGCGAATACGCCTGCCGCGACTAATGCCAGCGCGAGCGCAGCCCATCCATAGGCGGCACTTCGACGTTCCTTCTTCTCCGGCAAAGGCAGCATCGGCACCGGTTCCCCCTCCGCTCGCAGCCGGGCATCCAAGTTTCGCATAAGGGCGGCGATCAGCAGTGTGCCGCCTCCCCCATAGACCAGCAGAGGAATCGCGTAACCCCAAGGCTGCGGCAAGGCCCGGAAGAGACTAAGGATGACGGTGAACAACAGCGCGCCGAGCGCGAGCGGCAGCCATTCCCCCACATAACGGCGCAGCGTACGCGGCGATTTGGCCAGCGCGTGACCGAGCGGCAGCTCCTGCAGGACGGCCAAATAAGGTGCAAGCGCGAAGAGCAGCATTGCCAGCATCATCAGTAAACCAAGCGGGAAGAAGGCCATCGCGAACATCACAACGAGTAAACCTGTAGCGGTCTGCATGCCCGCAAAGCCCACCATCACGGGGAAGTATCGGCGTCCGCATGCGACAAGCGATACGTGCCGGCCTTGGATATGAGCTTTCAAACCGCCGAGATACATGCCCCGAACGAAACTCTGCAGTACGATCAGCGCGATCGCGCAGAGAATCGAAACAATGCCCCAAGTCGCCGGCCCGGGTTCGAGCAGCGTATAAGGGACCTTCAAGTCCGCCAGCGTCGGCATGTACATCGGCACGGTCGCGTTAATGCCGGTCGTCTGCCCCGCAGCGCCTGCCGCTTGGCCGGCTGTAACGGCGGCTTGGGAATAAGGAAATACGGAGAAGCCCGCATAAATGCCCAGGCCGATTACCGCCGACACGAGCACCTCGAACGCAAGCACGAGCACAATTAACCGCAGATAGGCCTCCGAGAACCTCCTCATCCGCGACCGTCTGCCGTTCTGATAGCCCGAAACCTCGCCTCGGCGACTGCGACGAACGGATAAAGCGCGATCAGCGCCACCGTCCAATAGATCGACATTCGGAACGCAGCGGCAAACAAGGACTGCGACCAGCCGTCTTCGCCAATGATCCAATAGGCGACCGGATTCGAGATGCCGATTCCGTCGTTCGCTTCGGGGATAAGGCTTTGCGTATAATTTTGAGCCAGACATGCTACCGCCAACAGGGCAAGACCTGCCGCAAGCGCGATTCCTTTCGAGAAGGGATTCCCTACGCCCGCTCTTCGAAGTCCAAGAATGAACCCGGAGATGATAAACAAGCTAACCGTCCAATAGACCATGCGTTTCGATGCCTCCTGTAAGTCTTTTCCTATTCGGACGCAACTCGGACGTTTGATGTTGCACGCCCCCTTGCCGCTCATGTCCAGCTTCGAGCATTCGCTACGCCGACGGTCAAAGGCTTCCATTCGTCTTCCGGCAGCCCCCGGCTGGTGCACCACTTCGCCATCATGGCGCGCTGGCGGTTCTCCAGCTCCAAATAGGGCGCGGCCACATAAGTGATCGTGTCGAAGCGTTCGATGAAATGCGGCCCTTGCTTCATCCTGCGGATCGCGCCGACCCTGTCGTCGTTCGCCGCCCACACGACGCGTTTGATCCCCGACATCAAGATGGTGCACGCGCACATCGGACACGGCTCGCACGTCGAGTACAGCGTATATTCATTCGGGACAATTCGCCGCGCGGACATACTTATGAGAAGGCTGCCAGCCCCTCGAATGGCATCCACCTCCGCATGCGCAGTACAATCGCCCTCGGAAAACACCCGATTCCGCCCCCGGCTGACGATCTGTCCCCGCCCGTCCGCGATGACCGCTCCGATCGGATAGGTGCCTTCCTTCTCCGCTTGCTCTGCTTCCTCGAACGCCAGCAGCAAATGCCGAAACAATTCGCCCATGGTATCGCCTCCTATGGACAGAATAGCATCTTCCTGATACTAATTACATAATTTTCTATTTATGTTCATTTATCGTCTCGTTCTGCGGTCTTCTCCATCAAACGCCTTTCCCACACCGGAAAGTCGTTCAGCCCTTCCGGCCGCGTCGTCCGTATGAGCCGGTATAGGAAGCTCACGCCCCGCATCTGCGCCTGATTCAGCTTGTTCATATGCGCCATGGCATCCGCCGCGATGCGCAATGCCTGCCGTCCGTCCGCCTCGGCCGACGCCGCTTCGGCGACGGCTTGCCTGAGCATGACCGTATCCGCCGAATAGACGGTATTGCGCAGCACGCCCAGCAGCCGCATCAGCTGCAGATCTGATGGGCCGTATAGTCGGTAGCCATTGTCCGGATCCCGCTCCGCCGCCAGTAGTCCTGCCTTCTCCCAATAGCGGATGGCCGACTTAGGCACCTTGACCCGCACCGACGCCTGTTGAAGCGTCAGCCGCTCGCTGCGTCCCGCCTGCTGCGGGTCTCGCTCCTCGTTCATCAGGTCCGCGATCAGCGCTTCTAATCGACGCTTCTGCTCATACAGCGCCAGCTCCCGCTCTTTGACGAACCATAGCGCCTCGTCCAGCTTGTCCTCGCGAAGCAGCCGCAGCGCCTCGGCCGTCATCTCGATGCTGAAGGCGGGCGCCATCGCCTGAATGCAGGCCAAATAGGCCGCGTGCTCTTCCGTATAGCTGCGGTAGCCATTCGCGGATCGGATCGACGGCGGGATGAGCCCTTTGGCTTCGTAATTGCGCAAGGTGCTCGGACTAATGCCGAATCTGGCGGCCATTCTCGTTGGATGCATGCCCACGTTCCGTGTCCCCCTTCATTTGACCAACATTAGCTTTATTACAAGGTTTATCACAATAGATTCAGTATTTCTAGCTATACTTTTCGCAAAACCTTACAATTTGCAACCATGTTATACAATGAGTGGGCAGTAGAAAATTAGCTGAATGCTGCTTCCACTATCGTGGATGCAAACCAATTAGCACTGGCTGAATGCTGCTCCCCCTAGCGTGGGCGCAAACCAATCAGCACTGGCTAAATGCTGCTTCCACTATCGTGGATGCAAACCAATTAGCACTGGCTGAATGCTGCTCCCCCTAGCGTGGGCGCAAACCAATCAGCACTGGCTAAATGCTGCTTCCACTATCGTGGGCGCAAACCAATTAGCACTTAGGAGGCGAAAATGAATGAAAAACGAGTATCCGACTTTCCGACAAGGCACGACGATCGAGGAGATTTGCGAAGCGGGCAACCAGTACATCGCGGGTGAGTGGAAAAGGCTGTACGAGGAAATGCACGAGGAATTGATGGAGGCGTTCCGGACGATCGAGGACGCGGCATACGGCATGTATCTGGACCGCTTGATGCCAGCGGTATTCGACGGTCTGATCGAAGCGGGATTTCATGTAATGGAGCCATTGCGTGAAGACGATTTCGTCATCGGCCAATGTTTGGTCTTCCGCAGCTCCATGGAAAAATGGGGCGACGAGGACAATCGCTCGCGCGTCTTCTGGAACGTCATCCGCGACGGGCAAGGCGAGCCGGTCGGCACGCTGCTGACCGATATTCCCCACTCGCATCTGAAGTTCGAAATCCCTACCAGTCCGAAGCTGTACGCGCTGCGGGAGTACGGCCGGGAGCAGATCTCTGCGGGCATCAGACGCGTGAAGGGCGAGGGTGGTCGAGAAGACTAAGCCGCCAACCAGCCTAGGCCGCGGTCCATCTTTCGGCTGTGGCCGATCGCTAGAGGACGCTTCCGTTCAAGGCCTAACCGAACGCTTCGAACGATAGGCAATACCTATCATTTCGATATGATAATCATAATTGATGGCAGTAACGCAACCGGGTAACATCAGTAGTGCAAGGGCCGTGCACGACCCGAACCTTAATCTTTACGAGGAGTGATTCGAATGTCGAAAGCCGTCTTCTATCATGCTGGCTGCCCCGTCTGCGTGGATGCCGAGCAAACCGTTCTGAACTACCTGGATACCGCAAAAGTTAACGTAGAGGTCGTCCACCTCGGCGCCGACCGCGACCGCATCGCCGAAGCCGAGCTGGCGGGCGTGCGGTCCGTGCCCGCACTGCTGCTCGAAGGGAACGTGTATCACATCAACTACGGCGCGAGCCTGGAGGATGTTAAGAAGAGCTAAGCCAACGAAGGCGCCCGCGGCGGATTCCGCTCAACGGGCGCCTCTTGCCTATTCACGTACCACTCCGCTCCTTGACTGCCGCGTTCAGCTCGTGGATGAACGCCCGGCTGGCCGCGCACAGATGCTTGTGCTTCCGGTAGATGAGCGCGATCTCCGTCGTGAGCGCGGCGCCTTCCACCGGAATGGCGCGAATGGCCGCGCCGTCGCTCGACCGAATAGCCGACGCCGGCACCATCGAAATGCCTAGCCCCGTCGCGACCAGACGCAGCACCGCTTCCGTCGACGTCGTCTCCAATACCGGCCTTGGCTCGAAGCCAAGCTTGACGCACGCCTCGACCAGCAGTTGACGCAGCACATAAGAAGCCGGGAACAGAATAGCCGGCGTATCTTGAAGCGCCTCGAGCGGCAGCGCCTGGCGATCCGTCAAAGGGTGGCCAAGCGGCACGACGAACACCAGCTCCTCGCGGTAGAGCGGAATCGTCTCGAACGCCTCCATGTCTTCAGCCATTCCGGCGCGCATGATGATGCCAAGATCCAACTCATTCCGGATCAAGAGATCGACGATATCGCTTGTCCTCGCGGCTTGCACCGACAGCTCGATCGTGGGGTAGCGCGCATGAAATTTGGCAAGCGCGGGAGGCAGCAGATCGCTTGCGGCCGCCTGCAGGGCGCCGATTTTGAGCGCCCCTCGCTTAAGTCCCTGCAGCTCCCCGATCGCCGCTCTCGCTTGGGCCAGCTCGTGGAAGACGTGAAGCGCATGCGTCTGCAGCAAGCCCCCGGCCTCCGTGAGCGCGATTTTCTTGCCGATGCGATCGAAGAGCGGCGTCCCCATCTCATGCTCGAGCAGTCGAATTTGCTGGCTCAGCGAAGGCTGGGCGATACCAAGCTTCTCCGCGGCGCGCGTGAAATGCAGCTCCCTGCAGATCGCGAGGAAATATTCCAGCTGTCTCAGCTCCATTGTCTCTTCCCCTCTCCGGCGAACCTCATGATGCGGGATTACTATCCCCGCCTTCCTGCTTCCGCAAAACCGAACTACTGCCACTATACCAAATTGCGGCTTTGTCTACCGCCCCATTCGTTCCCAGCGCCTGAGGCCGCCCTCGGACCGTTGCCCGAGTCAGCCTTCGCTGTTATGCTAATTAGACAGGATCATGTCTATTTATCGGGAGATAGGTGCTATGCGTGACGATAAGCCGTTAACTTTACTCCATCAAACATATGCCGCCTTATTAGCCTCCGCCCACGGCTTGCAGGCCAGAGGCGACCGGTACGTCGACGCGCTCACCTCCAGACAGCTGATGGCGCTCCTCGTTATTGATAATATCGGCGATGGCCAAGCCACGATCAACGCGGTCGCCCGTGCGCTGAATACGACGAAGCAGAGCATGCGGCAGCTGATTGCCAAGCTGGAGGCAGGCGGCCTGGTCCGTCTGCTGCCTGCTGCGCATGACCGTAGAGCCGTCAATCTCGTCATAACGGAGCGCGGCCGCGCCCTAATGGAAGCCAACGGCGACAATAGCGCCCGTTTCCTGCACGATGCATTCGAAGCGTTATCGCGGGAGGAGACGGAACGGCTGCTGGAACTGCTGACCATGCTGCGTCCCGGCGATACCGAAGGCGACGGACAAGCCCGTTCTTCGTTGAATGCGGCGACGGATCGGAGGTCGGATCATGATCCTGCGGCTGTTTAGCCTGCTGCTGTCCGTCCTATCGCCATGGCTCGCGGTGGCGTCGGTCGTAATCCTAGGTGCATTCAGCTATCGGGCGCGGCTGCGGCGCCGTCTGGCTCATGCACACCGCATCGCCCTGGAGCGCGGGATCGACGAGGAGCTTATGCTCGAACTTGGCGGATTGCGCCAATATGTGAATATTCGCGGGCACGACGTCCGCAATCCGGTCATCCTTTATCTCCACGGCGGACCCGGAGGGCCGTTCACGCCCGTCATGCACAAATATCAATTCGGTTGGGAGCGCGACTATACCGTCGTCAACTGGGATCAGCGCAATGCCGGGCGTACCTATTTGCTGAACAAAGCGCAAGCCGAGCAAGTACGGGAGACGTTGACGGCAGACAGGCTCATTGAAGACGCGCGCGAGCTCGTCCTCTATTTGCGGGAGCGGTTCGGGCAGGAGAAGATCATCATTATGGGGCATTCCTGGGGGAGCGTGCTGGGGAGCATGTTCGCGCAGCGCTATCCGGCATGGACCCGCGCCTTCGTCAGCATCGCGCAGGTCGTGCAGCTCCACGACGGCGCCGCGCGGATGGCGGAGGATGTCCGTCAGCTCGCGTTGTCGCGTGGAGCCGAGCGTGATGCGGCGGCTGCAGAACGGCTGGCGGATCGGCTGCGGCGCGATTTCAAGACGACCGAGCAGACGACGGCCAAGCTGCATAAGCTCGCAGCCAAGCATCATCCCTACAAGCCGGACCCGCTCCTGTTCCTGAAAGCCGGCAGCGTGTCTCCGACGTTCTCGTTTAAGCAGCTTGTCTACTTCGCCCGCAGAGATAGGCTCCAAGCGCCGCTGACCGACTTCTTAAGCACGTTCGACCTGCGAACGCGCAGCCCCGTTTACGAAGTGCCGGTGATTGTCATGCTGGGGGAGTACGACATGCCTTACCGGAAGCCGATGGAGTCCTGCTACCCGTCGATCCAAGCCCCGCTTAAGCAGCTGCACGTGATCGAAGGGGCCGGACACGACGTTATGCTGGAGCAGCCGGAAGAGTTCGAACGGGCACTGCGGGAGGCGCTGAGCGACATCTTGCAAGCGGAGCCGAAACGAAGTGTATAGAGCGTCCAAAAGCAGCCGAATCGGCTGCTTTTTTTGGCATTGACTATGCAAGATTCATGCGGTGCGAATGTCTCGTTAAGCCAGATCCAAGATCGTACCGAGGTCAGACTGACGCTTACCTTTACGATAGTACCTGTTCCAAAAGTGCGTACTTCCCATGTCGCCGCGCCAACCGTATACTCAGAAATCGAAATGATGCATGTTGAAGGAGGGCAACCGCATGAACACGCTTGTCATTGTCGCACATCCCAATCTAGACACATCCGTCGTGAATAAGCGATGGGTCGAAGAGCTTCGCAAATTTCCGGACAAATACACGGTGCACGACCTGCACCAGACTTATCCCGATGGCGTCATCGACGTGGAGCGCGAGCAGCGATTGATCGAATCGCACGGCAATCTGGTGCTGCAATTCCCAATCTATTGGTTCAATTGCCCGCCGCTCCTGAAGAAGTGGCTCGACGACGTATTGACGTACGGATGGGCGTACGGCTCGAACGGCGGCGACAAGCTGCTCGGCCGTAAATCGGCGCTGGCCGTCTCGGCCGGCATCAAAAAGGCGGATTACAGCGCGGATGGCAGGTATCGCTATACGCTTGGGCAGCTATTGGCCCCGTTCGAATTGACGTTCCGCTACTGCCAGGCGGATTACCGGTCATACTTCGCGTATTACGGTACGGAAGGCGAACCGGGCGAGAACGTGCCGGGGCAAGAGACCGAACCGGCCTCGAGCGTATTGGACAGGAGCGCGCTGCAATATCTGCATTTTATCGACAATCTGTAATTCGTTCAGAAGGAACCGTTCCGCTCGCCCCACTCGCACATCCGGTCGAGCAGCGGCATGAGGGAGCGTCCTCGTTCCGTTAAGGAATATTCCACCTTTGGAGGCACCTGCGGGAATTCCTCGCGCCGGACCAGCCCGTCGGCCTCCATCTCTTTCAACATAACGCTGAGCGTCTTGAAGGTGATGGTGCCAATTCCCCGCGCAAGCTCGTTGAACCGCATCACCTTATGCTCCGACAGCCAATACAGAATGATCATTTTATACTTGCCGCCGAGGACGGACAACGTGTATCCGAAGCCCGTATCGCGAAGCTTCGCGCCGGTCGGCACGCAGGTATCGTCCATCATTCGCGTGCTCTTCTGCCCCTCGCCATCACTTGCTCCCACTGCGCTTGCATTCAGCTCCAATGTCTCTCCCCCCTACAGATATAAACAACGCGATTAATTCACCCGGAAGACGAGGCGCTCCCCTGTTTGGTTGCCGTCTCCCCATTGCCTGCCGATTCTCGTAAAAACTCTCGCCAGCGTCCTATCATCTTACCTTTTATTGGGAAGGGAAGGAAGAGCGCGGCAAGAGGTCGAGCATCCGCCAACCTTGCCGCGGCGAAAAACGGTCTGTCCTGCAATTATCGCGTTGAACCGCTAAGCCGCCATTGCTACAATGACACATAGACAACCGATAGCCAACACACAAGGAAGGTGCATGACCATGAAATATTATGTCGTCGACGCATTCGCGGACCGCGTGTTCGAAGGGAATCCCGCGGGCGTCATCGTCACGGACGCTCCACTGCCAGATAGCCTCATGCAGAGCATCGCAGGCGAAAATAACCTCTCCGAGACGGCCTTCGCAATCCCGGAGGGCGACGATTACCGTCTGCGCTGGTTCACGCCAGGCGGCGAGATTGACCTCTGCGGCCATGCGACGCTTGCGACCGCTTTCGTGATTGCGAACTTCCGCGAGCCTGGCGCGGAGACGATCCGGTTCCGGACGCTGAGCGGCGAGCTTGTCGTCCGGCGCATTGGCGATCTGTATGAGTTGAATTTTCCGAGCCGCATGCCGGCCGCTCATCCGTTCGCCGCTTCGATGGCCGACGCGCTCGGCATCACGCCGCGCGAAACTTACTTGAGCCGCGATCTCATGTTCGTGCTGGAGTCGGAGGCCGATGTCGCGAATCTAACGCCGGATCTCGCCAAACTCGCCGCGCTGCCGGATGGGCTCGGCGTGCTCGTGACGGCCCCAAGCGCGGAAGGGAAGCCATACGACTTCGTCTCCCGCGCCTTCTTCCCGAAGCTGAAGGTGCCGGAGGATCCCGTCTGCGGATCGGCGCACTGCAGCTTCGTGCCTTACTGGTCGGAACGATTGGGCAAACGCAAGCTCACGGCCCGCCAAGTATCCGCGCGAGGGGGAACGCTCTATTGCGAAGACCTTGGCGAGCGGGTGAGCATTAGCGGACGGGCGGTGCTCTACGCCACCGCGGAGCTTCACGTCGGGGTAGAAGACTGATGGCCACGGAACACGCGTCAACCGCACAGCCCAGACTGGTTGGGGGCGCACGCGATTTCCGCCAAGGGATGAAGGACTGCCTGCCTACGCTGCCGGGGTATCTGAGCATTGGCCTAGCGGCCGGCGTTATCCAGACGACGGCCGGACTCAGCCTGATGGAGATCACGCTGTTCTGCCTGCTGCTGTACGCGGGATCCGCGCAGTTCATGGCCGTCGGCATGCTCGTCTCCGGCAGCTCGGTCGCGGGCATCGTCATTAGCGCGTTCTTCGTGAATCTGCGCTATCTGCTGCTCAGCGCGGCGCTGTCCCCGTATTTCCGCCATCTGACGCCGCTTCGGAACTTGTTCGTCGGCGCGCTCGTCAGCGACGAGACGTTCGGCGTCGCGATCAGCAAAGCGTCGGACGGCAGGCCGATCAGCGAGCGGTGGATGCACGGACTGAACCTGACGGCTTATCTATTCTGGTGGCTCGCCAATATCGCGGGCGCCATGCTCGGCCAGTGGATCGCCGATCCGGAGCGCTTCGGTCTGGATTTCGCGCTGCCGGCGATGTTCATCTCGCTCCTCGTCCTAACGATACTCGGCCGCAACCAGATCCGGACGGATATCATCGTCGCCGTCATTGCCGTCGCCGTCGCTACCTTAAGCTTCTTCTTCCTCTCCGGCAGCCTCGCGGTCATCGCCGCGACCCTCATCGCCTCGACGGCGGGATTGGCGGTGGAACGATGGAAGTAAGATGGGACGTCTTCCTGGCAATATTCGGCGCGTCGCTCGTCACGGTACTGCCGCGCGTCGTGCCCCTCATGCTGCTCAGCCGGCTGAGCCTGCCTGTGTGGCTGACGAGATGGCTGCATTACGTGCCCGTCTCGGTCATGGCGGCGCTGGTCGGACAGGCACTGTTCTTCCCGGAAGGCGAGGGCGTCGGCCTGAGCGGCAATCTAGCGCTCTACACGGCGATTCCGTCCTTCCTGGTTGCCATCAAGACGCGCAGCATACTGGCGACCGTATCGACGGGTATTGTGGTGCTGATGCTGCTGCGGCTGCTCTTCCCTGCCTTATAATCAGCGCAACGACAAAGCGGAGCCGGCCCCATCGGGGCCGGCTCCGCTTTGCTTATTCCCTTATCGCGAGGTCGCGCCCGCCGCTGCCGCCGGATGAACCGGTCTAGCCAATCCAAGCCGGTCCCGCAGCGTCGCACCCTCGTATTCCGTCCGGAAGATGCCCCGCCGCTGCAGTTCCGGCACGACGAATTCGACGAAATCGTCGAGCCCCCCGGGAAAATACGGCGGCATGATATTAAAGCCGTCGCACGCGCCGCCGAGCAGCCATTCCTCCATCGTATCCGCGATTTGCGCCGGCGTCCCGACGACCTCGAGATGTCCCCGCGCGCCGGAGATTCGCTGGTATAACTGGCGGATCGTCAACCCTTCGCGCTCGCCGAGCTCCTTCACGAGCTGGAAGCGGCTGCGCCCGGCGTTCACCGCTTCCGCCTGCGGAAGGTCCGGCAGAGGACCGTCGACGTCGCAGCCGGTCAGATCGCGGTCGACGAGCGCCGAGAGCAGCGTCACGCCCGCCTCGACCGGAACGAGCGCGTCGAGGCGCGCCTTTTTGTCCCGCGCCTCCTCCTCCGTCCGTCCGATGACCGGGAACAGGCCGGGCATGATTATGAGCGAATCCGCCGCGCGGCCGTACTTGGCCAGACGTCCTTTCACATCCGCGTAGAACGTCCGCGCTTCCGGAAGCGTCGGCCAGGCGGTGAAGATCACTTCCGCCGTCTTGGCGGCCAGCTCCTTGCCCGCTTCGGACGCGCCGGCCTGGATGATGACGGGATGCCCCTGCACGGGCCGGGAGACGTTAAGCGGACCCTTGACGGAGAACCACTCGCCGTGATGATGGAGCGGGTGCGCCTTGCTCCGGTCCGCATACTTCGCGTTCTCCTTGTCGTATAGGAACGCGTCGTCCTCCCAGCTGTCCCACAGACCTGTCGCCACGCGCACGAATTCTTCCGCCCGCTCGTAGCGCTTCTCGTGCAGCAAGTGGCTGCCTTGGCTGAAATTATGCGCCTCCTCGTCGTACTTGGAGGTAACCACGTTCCAAGCCGCTCGCCCGCCGCTCAGATGGTCAAGCGTCGCGAACTTGCGCGCGACGTGGAACGGCTCGTTATACGTCGTCGAAGCCGTCGCGGCCAAACCGACATGCGAGGTGACGGACGCAAGCGCGGACAGCAGCGTGAGCGGCTCCGGCCGGGCGGAGACGATCTGCTCGATCGCGGCCGGATATCGGTTTGAGACCGAATAGCTGTCCGCCAGGAAGATCAGATCGAACCTTCCTCGCTCGGCGGTCTGCGCGAGCCGCTTATAGAGCCCGAGGTCCATCACGGAAGCCGACTCCGCTTCCGGGTACCGCCAAGCGGCGATATGATGACCGGGGATGAGGAAGAATGCGCCCAGCTTGAGCTGGGGAATGCTTGTTGCGGCCATGTTAACCATCAGTTCCTTTCCTTCTTGGTTCGCAATTAGCCCGATAACCGCGCATATGCAAAGAGACCGCACGACGGAACCCGGGCGTAGAAAGCCCGAATCTCCGGTCGTCCGGTCGATTCGAATCGCGTATCGTTTTTCGGATTCACAGAATGACTGTTTAGTCAAATTGTGAGATGCACAAATCGTATCAGTTTCCCCTCGCATTTGTCAATCGTCGCGAATGCAATCGCGCACGGCTTACGGCGCGATCATCCGCAGCAGCAGGTTGATGGTCTCCTCGCTCGGCGGCGCGTACCCCCTCGTCTCGTGGAGCATCAGATTCTGGATGAGCGTCGCGAACAG
This sequence comes from Paenibacillus aurantiacus, assembly GCF_042431225.1. Classification (NCBI taxonomy): domain Bacteria; kingdom Bacillati; phylum Bacillota; class Bacilli; order Caryophanales; family Paenibacillaceae; genus Paenibacillus; species Paenibacillus aurantiacus. The sequence continues at coordinate 155,918 of NZ_JBHMDO010000042.1, forward strand.
CGTCGCCAGTTGGACCGGATCGCCCGACATGACGCTGCCATCCCGCTGCCCCGCCTCGATCAGCTTCACGAGCAGCTTCCGGTTCGCCAGTCCCCGCTCGCGGATGGCCGTTTTCTGTTCCTCGTCCAACAAATCTGTGAATATGGCCTGCAGCAGCACCATGTAACTATCCGCGCTGCTCTCCCGGGACAACGCGCTTGCCGCGATGAAGCGGAACTTGTCCGCCGCCGGCCCCTCCATCGCGAGCGCCGCGCGCAAGTTCTCGCCGTACGCCTCCTGGCCGCGCTGTATGACCGCCATCAAAATGTCTTCCTTCGACTTGAAATAGCCATACACATGGCCGTGGCTGCGGCCCGCTTCGGCGGCGATATCGTCGATCTTCGTTAACAGCCCTCGGCGGGCGAAAACGCCGGCGGCCGCGTCGAGAATTTGCCTGCGGCGTTCTTCGCGCGCCTGTTGGTCGCGCAATGGATTACGTGGCAATGGTGAAACCTCCCGCGTACGTATATGGTCTAGCCCGTTCTTTCTTCCAGTGTAACAGAGGGGAACGACGCCGAACTACAGCGGAGTGTTAGCATTTCGGCCGGGCGGGATGGCACGTTTCAACGCAAACAACGCCGCTTCGCGGGATCGGAGCCTCGCGAAGCGGCGTTGTCACGTCTTGATAATCTGGTTTGGCGACACGAATCCCTACCCTTACCCCTTCACCGAACCGCCGAGCAATCCGCGCACGAAATACTTCTGCAGCGCGAAGAATACGGCGAGCGGCGTCAGCATCGAGATGAACGCGGCCGCGGTGAGCAGGTGCCAGTCGTTGCCGCGCGAGCCGACCAGGTTCGCGATCTTCATCGACATCACCTGCACCTCCGGCTGGCTGCCGAGGAAGATGAGCGACACCAGATAGTCGTTCCACACCCACAGGAACTGGAAAATGCTGATCGATGCAAGCGCCGGCACGGTGAGCGGCAGGATGAGTCGGCTGAAGATCGTGAAATTCGTCGCGCCGTCCATGAACGCCGATTCGAACAAGTCCTTCGGCAGCTGGCTGATCGCGTTGTACATGAAATACGTGATGAGCGGCAGGCCGAACGCGGCATGCGCGAGCCAGATGCCGGCATACGTGCCGTTCAGGCCGAGCGACGTATAATCCTTCAAAATCGGGATGAGCGCCACCTGAATCGGCACGACGAGCAGCGCGATGATGATGACGAAGATCGAGCGCCTTCCCGGGAAGCGCAGCCACGCGAACGCGTACGCCGCGAAGGAAGCGATCAAGATAGGGATGACCGTCGCGGGCACGGTGACGGCCATCGTGTTCCAGAACGACTGCCCCATGCCGCTGCCCTTCTCCGTCTTCGTGCCGCCGTCCGGCAGCGCGATTTTGTACTCCTTGCCGCCGAGCACGGCTTCGTAGTTCTGCGTCGTGAAGTTGGTGATCGCGCCCCAATGCTTCTCCTGCACGTTAAGGAGACGGGCGCGGCGATTCTCCCAAATATACCGCTCGTCGCCAACGGTGATGCCGGCGCGCAGCTGGTCGTCCGTGTACGTCTTACCATTAACGTCGATCGGCTCCCGCAGGTCGGTATCCTTCGGCAGCGTCAGCTGCTCCACCGTCTGCCATTCCCGGTGCGGCAGCACGTTCCACCAGCCGGATTGCAGGATGTCCGCCGCCGGCCGGAACGAGGAGACGAGCAGCCCGATCGTCGGGATCGACCAGACGAGGCAGATGACCGCAAGGACGGTGTTGACGAGCCACTTCGATTTCTTCAGCTTGCTTCTGCGTTTGGCCATCCTAGAATCCACCTTCCTTGCGGAACTGGCGCAGGTTGACGATGATGACCGGGATAACCGCGATCAGCAGCACGATGGCGAGCGTCGAGCCGTAGCCCGTGTTCTGATACATGAACAGCTGGCGGTAGAACTGCGTCGCCACGACGTCCGTCTCGTACTGGCCGCCTGTCATGATCATGACGACGTCGAAAATTTTCAGCGTGAACACGATGATCGTCGTCGTGACCGACAGCACCGTGCCGGAGATCGTCGGGATCATGATTTTGAAGAAAATCGTCCATTCGTTCGCGCCGTCGACGCGCGCCGCCTCCAGCATATCCTCCGGAATGCTCTTGATCGCCGCGGAGAAAATGACCATCGCGAAGCCGGTCTGCATCCAAACGAGGATGGCGATGAGGAACAGATTGTTCCACGGCTGGATCATGCTGAGCCACGCCTGCGGTTCGCCCCCAAGGGCAACGACGATCGCGTTCAGCAGGCCAATCTGCTCCTGCTCCGGCTGGTAGTAGTAGATGAATTTCCAGATAACGCCCGCCGCGACGAACGAGATCGCCATCGGCATGAAGATAATCGCCTTCGCCACCCGCTCGAAGCTGCTGCGGTCCGCCAGAATGGCGATTAATAGGCCGAAGCCGACGCACAGGAAAGTGCCGAACACGACCCACAGCAAGTTATTTCGCAGCGCGGTGACCAGCAGCCGGTCGGTGAACACGGCCGCGAAGTTGGCGAAACCGACGAACTCCGTCGAATTCGCGTTCATAAAGCTCAAGTACAGCGTTCTTACCGTCGGCAGGACGAGCAGCCAGCCGAGAAGCAGCGCCGCCGGCCCGACGAACACGAAAGGCAATAGTCTCCGCTTCCATTGGTCGGGATACTGCTCGACCAGCCAGTTGAACGAGTAGTAAATGCTGTAGATCCCGAGTCCGCCCCATAGTACGGCCAGTACCGCGTTCGCGACCGGCGGCAGCCCGGAATCCCGAAAGAACAGGAAGATTAACCAATGCACGCCGATATTCAGAACGGGTACAAGAACGGACAGCAACAGCAAGCGCAGAGCATTGCCTTTTCCAGCTCTAAGTTCCATCCGACTTTCCTCCTCACGTCATAGAAAAAGAGACGTACGCGCCGCGTCAGGCGCGCGCACGCCTCCAGCTTGCCTAAGTTATTTCCAGCCGGCCTGGATTTCCTCCATGGCCTTATCCAAATCGACCGTGCCGCTGACGTAGTCCGTCATGCCCTTCCAGAACGTGCCCGCGCCCACCGCGCCAGGCATCAGGTCGGAGCCGTCGAAGCGGATCGTCTTCGCGGAAGAGAGGAATTCCGCCATGCGCTTCTCTTGATCGTTCGCGTACCACGACGGATCCGCGCCGTTCATCGGCGCCGTCACGCCGCCGGACTGAATCCACGTCTTCAGCGAGTCGGCCGTCGTGAAGAATTCCATGACCGCGCGCACTTCCGGACGATCGTTGAACATCGCGTAGATGTCGCCCGAGATGAGCGCCGGCTGGCCGTATTGCGCATCGATCGGAGGCAGCGGGAACCAATCGAAGCTATCCGCGCTCAGACCTTCCGGGAAGAACGAGGTAATAAAGCCCGCTTGGCGGTGCAGCCATGCTTTCGGCGGGTTGTCGAACAGCGGCTTCACGGCGTCGCCGAACGACGTCGTGGCGATCGATTTGCGTCCGCCGTAGACGTAGTCGTCGTTGAACCAGATGTCGGACATTTTCTGAACCGCGTTCTTGACGATCGGATCGGTGAACGGCAGCTCGCCGCTAACCCACTTGTCGTAGTTCTCCGGCGTCGTCGTGCGCAGCATGATGTCCTCGATCCAGTCCGTCGCCGGCCAGCCGGTCGCCGTGCCGCTCTCGATGCCGATGCTCCAAGCCGGGTCGCCGTCTTTGGCGATTTGGTCGGACAGCGCCATCATTTCGTCCCACGTCGTCGGCACCTTGTAGCCCGCTTCGTCGAACGCTTTCTTGTTGTACCAGACGAGGCTTTTCACGCTGCTGCGCGCCCAGACGCCTCCGTAGACGTCGCCGGAAGGTCCCGGCATCGTCGCCATGTCCAGCCAGCTCTGATTATATTGCTTCTTCAAGTATTCGTCCGTCAGGAACGACTTCACGTCGATCACCTTGCCGTCCTTGACGAAGCCCTTCAGCAGGCCCGGTTGCGGGAAGTCCGCGATGTCCGGCGCGTTGCCGCCGTTCACGCGCACGGAGATCGTCGCCTCGAACTCCTTGGACCCTTCGTACGCGATGTCGATGCCCGTTTTATCCTCGAATTCCTTGATCGACGCGTTGAACTTCTGCTCGTCGGCGTCCGTAAACGGACCGAACATCGTTACCTTCGTTCCTTTATAATCGCCGTTCAGCGCCTTGGCCACGTAAGAATCGCCCGCCGCCGTATCCGGAGTTGTCGTATTCGTCCCGCCTTGGTTCGCCGTGTTGGTCGCGTTCGTGCTTTCGCCGCCCGTATTCCCCGTATTGTTGCCTGTCTCGTTGTTGTTGCCGCCGCAGGCGCTAAGCGCCGCCGACAGCGCGAGAATCGTGCCGAACATCACCAATGCGCTCTTTTTCTTCGTTTTCAAAAGACCTCAACCCTTTCCGAATGGTTGCTTGTATGGCGCTAACGGAATGCTGATGAATTAAATTGCCCGAATGCGTCCGCATCACCTCCCCAAATGGTGCGTGTTTAGGTTGTATACTGGATAAGCCTATCGGGAAGCGGCGCTCTTCTGAAAAGCTTTTCAGAGAAGGTGAAAAGAAGACCCGTCCGCGGGCGAATTCTTGCTATCGCGCTTGCAGGCGGCAGGAGTGCCGCCTGCAAGCGCCGGCCGCCAACCCGGCTTTCTCTTGCGAGACTGCGGCTTCCCGGTCGTTCGGCCATAACGCGGTCATGCGCTGCGTCTTCCGCAATCGTTACCGCAGCCTTAAAGGCGACGGCTCGACTCTCGCACGACCAGCTTGTGAGGCAACTTCTCCCGCAACGTCTCCACGTGTCCCCCAATGGCCAGCTCATGAAGCTTCCGAACCGCGCGGACCCCGATCTCGTAGACCGGCTGGGCGATCGTCGTCAGCTTCGGAATGTACATCCCGGCCATCCGGATATCGTCGAAGCCGACCACCGACAGATCTTCCGGCACGCGTCTGCCATGGTCGCGCAGATAGGAGATCGCCCCCATCGCGAATTCGTCGGAAGCCGCGAAGATAGCCGTCAGCATCGGGTTCGACGCCAGCAGCTCGGCCGTTACGGTGTAAGCGTCTTCGTAACGATGTGCCGCATACGCGACAGGCGCTTCTTCGGCGGGCATGCCACGCTCGCGGAGCGCGCGCCGGAAGCCTTCCATTCGCGGCCACCCGGAGATCGTGTCCGCCGGCGGGAAGCTGATCATGCCGATATGGGAGTGTCCCGAATCGAGCAAGTAGGATACCGCTTCGAAAGCGGCCTGCTCGTCGTCGATATCGATCGACGGAATGTCGTAATCCGGCGCGTTCGTCGAGGCGAGCACGATCGGCATTCGGTAGCGCTGCATCTCCTCGAAATATTCGAGGTGGAGCGCGTCGCTCGCGAAGACGATCCCGTCGACCTGCTTCTCGTAGAAGCTCTGGATGTAGGCGATCAGCCGGTCCTTGTCTCTGTCCGTGTTGCAGATCATAAGACTATGTCCGAGCCGTACCGCCTCGTCCTGCATGCCTCTCAGCAGGCCGGCGTAATACGGATTCTCGATATCCGGGATCATGACGCCGAGCGTACCCGACTTCTTGTAGATCAGCCCGCGGGCGAAGCCATTCGGCTGATATTGCAACAGGTCGATCGCCTCCTGCACGCGCAGCCGCTTCTGCTCGGTCACCGTCTCCGGCGCGTTCATGACTCGGGACACGGTGCTGATCGAGACGCCTGCCGTTCTTGCCACGTCGTGTATGGTCGGTTTCATGCGTCCAAACGTCCTCTTGGTTTAGGATGAAGTAAGCCGGGCAAGCTGTTGAAAAGCTTTTCTGAAAAGGTTTTCTGTAAGCCCTTACATTTTGTATTATAACCAGCTCCACTCGTTTTGACAACCATTTCTTCGGGCGGATTGTCCGGGTGACAACATAATCAATTACCACGCCGGGCATATCGCGTTAAATCGGTGGCCTCATCCCTGTCCAATCTTGAATTTATACTCAGCAGCGTCAGTGACAGCATACGGCTACGTCCTGCAGGCGAAACGCCACCTACATTAGCGACCGCCAAGCAACTCCTTCTTTACAACCGAACAAACATTCGCTAAACTAAAACTGGATTATTTTGTAACTTCCATCTTCTTATAGAGGAGAGATTCCATGTCCATCCCTTCTGCTCGCGACAATTCCCTAGCCGTCCAACCGGTGGTCGGCTCCGTTCTCGTCAAAACTTCCGACATGGCCCGTTCCGTCGCCTGGTACTGTACATTGCTGGGTCGGTCCGTTCCGGAAGCGCCTTACCCGCCCATCGTCTCCATCCCGCTCGAGAATACGATATTGCTGCTCGACTCGATCGGAGACGGTCCCGCAGAGCCCTCCCCGCACGCGCTGTTCGCGTTCGACTCGGTCGATATCGACCGTAGTCTGGAGCACTTGCGCCAACTCGGCGTTCGAATCGTCGGCGAAGACATCGAACGTTTCCCTGACGTGGCGTTCATCACCGTTCAGGACCCAGACGGGCATTTGCTTATGGTCGTCCAATCGTTCTAACAGGAGGGGCCATTATGCTGGGAGCCCGCATTGCGGAAGGATCGAGCTGCGAGGTGTACGAATGGGGCGGCCCGGACAAGATCGTTAAGCTGTTCCACGCGGATACGCCCCCGCACGCGGTGGAGCTTGAGTACGGCAATAACAAAGCAGTGTGGGAATGCGGTCTGCCGGTCGCAAGGCCGTACGAGCGCGTGACTTGGGAAGGACGCGACGGCATCGTGTTCGAACGGATCGACGGGGATACGCTCGTCAGCCGGCTGTTCGCCAAACTGCATCGCCAAGAGGCGATGGACAATGAGCTGCGTCTGCTCGCGGACGTGCTGCACCGGATTCACCGAACGACGCATGTCGGCGTCGTCACCGATCAGAAGACGAATTTGAAGGGGATTATCGGCCGACCTGCGAGTCTGACGACCGACGAAATCGCGGCCATCCACGACTATATCGACCGGTTGCCCGCGAAGCGCCAGCTGTGCCAGGGCGACGCGAATCCGAACAATCTTCTCCTACGGGACGAGGACGGCCAAGCGGTCATGATCGACTGGATGCACGCTTCGCTCGGCAACCCCGCCGCGGATGTGGCGGAGGTATGCGTCATGCTCGAATTTGCCGTCCTTCCCCCGGAGACGCCGGCGGATGCGAAGCAGCACTTCGAGAAGTCTCGTGAGGCGGCCTGCCGCCTATTCATCGAGGAGTACTGCCGCTTATCGGGCATGACGGAGTCTGAGATCCGCGACTGGTACATCCCGCTCGCCGCGCGTTCCATCGCGTCGGGCGCCATACCGGAGGAGCAGACCGCCCGTCTTGCAGCCATGATCCGGGAGCGGCTGCAAACGACGAAGCGCGATCGGTAGGACCGGGGCGGCTCGTCCGTGCGGCACGATTCGATATCCCTTGCGTCCCAGCCCGAATGCGAGGCCGGTCGGGGCACAGGGGATGGTCGCCGCGATCATCCATCATAGCACGAACAAAGGCAGCCATGGGAGATGCGTTCACGCTATCCCATGGCTGCCTGTTCTGCTTGCTTATGTATCTTCGATGCTCGCTGGCGCAAGCCAGCGCGTCGTTCACTCCGCGAGCGATTGCTGCAGCGCATGAATCTCCCGGTATAGCTGGAGCAGCTCGGTCTCCTTCAACTGAATGAGCAGCGCCAGCTCCTCGATGCGCGCGCGCATGTCGTTCCGGTCTTCGGAGCCGGCGTCCGAGAGCGAGCAGCCGAAGTTCTGGCTCGCCCAGACGGCCGCGGCCGCCCGGCCGTCCGATCTGTAGATTGCCGAGAAGTTCTCGAAGATGGCGTTCATCGTCTGCCTGCGCTCGTAGCTAAGCACGCCCATCCCGTCCTTCGCGTGCGCGACCGCCTGCTGCAGCTGGAAGTCGTTCAACTTGCCCCGCAAGCTCTCGCCCCGATCGATCTCGCGGATTAACGACGTATAGACGGTCTGAAAAAGCTCGGCTTCCGCCCGCATGTCTTCCTGGGTAATGTAGGGGAGGTGTTCCATCGGCCGCCGCCTCCTTGGCATAAAATCAGCTTGACTCTACATCATTCGGAGGCGGCGTTCCCTTTGGGACCGTGATGACCGCAGGCTTGCGCGGTCCCGGCCATCAACAAGCCTTATTCGCCGTACGGGTCAATCGTCCGGATCATGCCGTCCTCGTTGTACGTCAGCTCCGTCATTTTCACGCTGCGCTTATTATCCGCGCCGCCGGAGAGCGAGCTGTCGTGGTAGAACAGGTACCATTTGTCCTGGAATTGCACGATGGAATGATGCGTCGTCCAGCCGATGACTGGCGTCAGGATCGTCCCTTGGAAGACGAATGGCCCGAGCGGGTTGTCGCCGATCGCGTAGACGATCTGATGCGTCGTGCCCGTCGAATAGGACAAGTAGTAGCGACCGTTGTATTTGTGCATCCACGGCCCTTCGAAGTAGCGCCGCTCCTCGTCCCCCGCCAGGATCCGATTGCCCGCGTCGTCCATGATCTCGATCTCGCCCGGCTGCTCGCGGAACGTCAACAGGTCGTCGCTCAAGCGAGCAGCGCGCGGTCCCAAAGCCGGCGCATCGGCCGCGGGTCCTTCGCCTGCCGCGTTGAACTCGCCCGTCTGCCACTTCTCCAGCTGGCCGCCCCACAGGCCGCCGAAATACATGTACGCCTGGCCGTCGTCGTCGATGAATACCGCCGGGTCGATGCTGAAGCTGCCCGGGATATAGTCCGGTTCCGCGACGAAAGGACCTTCCGGCCGGCTGCCCGTCGCGACGCCGATGCGGAACACGTCGTCGTGATCCCGCGCGGGGAAGAACAAGTAATACTTGCCGTTCTTGTACGCCGCGTCCGGCGCCCACATCTGTTTGGATGCCCACGGCACGTCCTTCACGTGCAGCGCTTCGCCGTGGTCGACGCACTCGGCATCCGCGTCTTCCATGGACAACACATGGTAATCCTCCATGTCGTACTGGTCGCCGTTATCGTTCGATTCGCGCACATGATCGAGGTCGTGCGACGGATAAATGTAGATTTTGCCTTCGAATACGTGCGCCGACGGATCGGCGGTGTACATATGCTTGACTAGCGGCTCTCCGCGTTTGGTGCGTTGCGTCATCGATTCTCGCTTCCTTTCCTCATTCCCAAATGGGGTTATGCGGACCAATCGTTGATCCTGCTCTTCATTGCTCCGGCTCTGCTAGTAGATCGTGCGGCCCTGCTCATCGGGCACCCCGCTCTTACGGTAGAAATACGTGTTGATCCGGTCGCGCCACTCCTTGGCGTGCTCGGCCTGTTCGCGGAATCGGGCCAGCGCCTCGTCGTAGACATCGGCCGCGACGAGCCCTTCGAGCGACGCCCACCGCTGGGCTAGCTCCCCCGCGCGCTGCGCTCCATCGAAGTGCGTGTCGTAAATGTGCTGGATGACCGTGCGTCCGGACTTCAGACGATGCCCGTAAGGGACGTGATGGAAGAACAGCAGCAGCTCATCCGGGCAATCCGCGAGCGATTCGTACATGTTGGCGTTGGATCCCCTATATTGACCTGCGTATCCCGTGCCCGAGCGTACGGTCCGGTCGACGCCCACGCCGTCTCGGTCGGCGAAATGGTACGTCCCCCATTTGTCGTACTCGTAGCCGTCCACGTTCGGCCCGTAGTGATGGTTCGGGTTGACCATCCAGCCGACGCCAAGCGGCGCGGTGTACGATTCGTAAATGTCCGGCGATTCCATCAGCATGCCGACCACCGCGTCCGCGACCCGCCGGTTTGCGCCGAACGTCTGCAAGGCCCATTCCTCCGCGATCGCTTCGGCGGACAGTTCCGGGTTCCATGCCAGCCGTCCGTAACCGTACAGATTCGCCTGCGCGAGCGGATGGCCGGTCCAGTTCGGATCGGCGCCGATGTTGGACACGGCGGCGAACCCGCCGAGCGTCCTCCCGTGAACGCTGCCGTCCGCGATCCGTTTGACCGGGGCAGCGCCGCCGAGCGCGTGCGTCTCGAAATCCAGCACCGTCTTCCACTGCGGCACGAGATAGCAAAGATGCCGCTGCTGGCCGGTATATTCCTGCGTAATTTGGAATTCGACGACCTGGTTCGTCCGCTCCATTGCGCCGAGCAGCGGGGAGACCGGCTCGCGCGCCTGGAAATCCATCGGCCCGTTCTTGATCTGCAGCACGACGTTATCCCGGAAGGCGCCGTCGAGCGGCATGAAGTGATCGTATGCCGCCCGCGCGCGGTCCGTCTTCCGGTCGCGCCAATCCTGCTTGCAGTTATAGACGAAACAACGCCAGACGACCAGTCCGCCATGACGCCCCAGCGCATCGGCCAACATGTTCGCGCCTTCCGCATGGCCGCGCCCGTACGTGAACGGACCCGGCCGATTCTCAGAATCCGCCTTCACAAGAAAGCCGCAGAAATCGGGGATCGCCTCATAGATGGCCGCCGCCCGCTCATGCCACCATTGCTGCACGGCTTCATCCAGCGGATCGGCCGTCGGCAAGCCGCCAACTTCGATCGGAGCGGCAAAATTGACGCTCAGCAACAGTTTGATGCCGTAGACGCGGAAGATCGCAGCCAACTCCGCGAGGCGCGGCAAGTAGTCTTCGGTGACGAACCGGGATTCGAGCCGGTGCACGTTCACATTGTTGATCGCGATCGCGTTGAGGCCGACCGAAGCGAGCAGGCGGGCATAATCGCGTATGCGTGCCGGTTCAAAATCGATGGCGTCGTCGCGGTAGAAGATCGACGGCCCCGCGTAGCCGCGCTCGATGCTGCCGTCGATGTTGTCCCATTGGTTGATCATGCGCAGCTTGTTCGCCGGCCGCTCGAATACCTCATGCCCGCTCGGGTCCGCCCCTGTCGCCAGCAGCCGCAGCAGGTGGAAAGCGCCGTATAGCGCGCCGACTGGCGTGTGGGCACCGATCGCGGTCACGCCCTCCTTCGTCCGGATGGCGAATCCTTCGCGGCCTAGTTCCGCCGCTTCGACGCCGAAGATCTCTCGCAGCCGCTCGTTCGCCGCGAACGTGCCGACGAGAATGCCGGAATCGGCGCCATTCGCGCCATCCGCGGCGTTCGGCCCGACGCTCCGCTTACCGGTCTCCCCGTCGGGATCCGTCGCGAGCGCGCTTACCCACGGCGTCTCGCCGAACATGGCGCCGATCCCTTCCGCCAGCACCGAGATGGCGGCCCGCACCGTATCGTTCCGATCGCTCGACGCGATCCACGCATAAGTCGGCGCCTTCTCCATGTTCGTCTCCAAATCTACGCGCGGATGATACGCGAACCAAGCTCGGTAATCCGCGCGCCCTGCATGCTGCTGTTCGTTCATGTGGCGTCACCTTCTTCTCTTGATCTTTTTGCAGCGAAGATTGCTCGCATGAAAGCGACTTTTGTCGATGTATGTCCACGAACCATTAAGTTAACTGATCAAGAAACACTTTAGACTCCGGGAGCGTCACCCAACAATCGGAGAACCACTTGACAAGACAAGTGCCTTTCGCCGTAGAATGTTGGACATATCATCCGCTCACAGGAGGACAGGATTATGTCGATTACGATGCAAGACGTTATCGCCGAGCTTCGCGGCACGGTGCCGCCCATCGCGGATACTGCCGATACGCTGGAAGGCGGGACGCCGGAGACGCCCGTGACGGGCATCGCGGTCGCATTCATGCCAACGCAGGCGGTGATCGAGCAAGCCGTCGCCTTGGGCGCCAACCTGCTCGTCGTCCACGAAAGCCCGTATTACAACCATCGTCCCGAGCATGCTGCGCATCTGGCCAATGACCCGGTGTGCCAGGCCAAACGCGACTTCCTCCGGCAATCGGGGCTGGCTATCTACCGGCACCATGATTACTGCCACCGCTTGCAGCCCGACCCGATCATGACCGGTCTGCTGCAAAGCCTGGGCTGGGAGGCGCATGTGGAGGCGATGCTGCCGACCGCGGCTGTGCTCCGCGTGCCCGCGATGCGCGTCTCGGAGCTGGTCGCGTACGTGAAAGCAAAGCTGTCCCTCCCCTACGTACGGCTTGCCGGTACCCCCGACGTGCGCTGCGAACGGATTGGCGTGCTCGTCGGCTACCGGGGCGGCGGCGCGAATGCCATCCCGCTCTTCCGCGAACATGAGCTGGATTTGATCGTCGCCGGCGAAGGTCCGGAATGGGAGACGCCCGAATATGTCCGGGACGCCGCAAGCCAAGGCAGCCCGAAATCCTTGCTCGCCATAGGCCATGCGGAGAGCGAAGAACCGGGCATGCGCGTGGTGGCCGCGCAGCTGCGCGACCGGTATTCGGAGCTGCCGGTGCATTTCATTCCCGGTCAGCCGGTGTTTCGAGTGCTTTAAAACATGGGGCTCTGCCCCTTTGACCCCACTTTTGTTGCCCCCTCCCCCTTCCCCCTCCGCCGAGGGGAACCAAAGGACTTCGCCCTCTGGACTCCCTTCTTCGTGCAGCCACAATTTTTCGCGGTTGGCGGGTCGGCTCGAGCTGAGCATGCTTTTGTCCTCGCGGACAAAGCTTCAGTGGGTTTTGAAGTCAGTCCGAAGTCATAAGCCTGTCAACTATAGGCCATGGGTGTCTTCGCCGGACGTTTTTTCCTTAACCTGACAGCATTGCCCCTCCATAGGAGGGAAACCAGTGCGCAGCCCGCTTTTGTCCTGGCGGACAAAGCTTCTTTTCGATCTTCGTTCGACACGTTTAGCCTCGAAGCGGAAACTTGTTCGTTCGATTCTTTCCTGCTGCTTGCGTGCTGACCATCGCTTTCGTCCACATGTGCGGACACGCTTTACTTGCTCCGCAAATCTTCATTCAGCCCTTCCCAACTCCAGCAGCTCCCGCACCGTTACGAGCCGGAAGCCGCCCTCGACCAGCTCGCGGACGAGCGTGCGGACCGCCTCCACCGACTGCGAACGGTCGCCGTAGCCGTCGTGGAAGAGCAGAATGCCGCCCGGCACCAGATAATCCCGCGACTTCTCCAGAATGTGCGCCACCCCCGGCTGCTCCCAGTCGTGCGTCTCGGTATTCAGCGCGTCGATCGTGGCATACCCCATCTCGTCCGCCAGCGCAAGGATCTCTTCGTTCTCGGCCAGATACGGGGCGCGGAAGGTACGGACCGCCTCGCCTGTCACCTCTCGGATAAGCGCGTCGGTACGGCGCATCTCACCTGCCGCCTCCCCGATCTCGATCTCCGTCAAATTCGGATGCGTGAACGTATGGTTGCCGATCTCGTGCCCCTGCGCATGAACGGCTTCGGCGACCGCGCGGTTCGCCTCGATCTGCTCGCCGATCATGTAGAACGTCGCCCGCCCGTTCACCTCTGCGAAAATCTCCAGCATTTGCGGCGTATAGACGGGATTCGGGCCGTCATCGAACGTAAAAGCAATAACCTTCTCCTCCGTCGCGACCTGCTTCACGGTAATAAGTCGTTCCATTATTGATTCGCTCCTCTCCGGCAGGCGGCTCTTGCGGACGGCCGCCGTTCGCCTACAAGTTCTCGCTCCATCCCCCGTTAACCTGCCGGATGCAGACGTTTATCGATTACCCTTTCACGCCGCCAAGCGTCAAACCTTTCACGAAATACCGCTGCAGGAACGGATACACCATGATGATCGGCAAGCTCGCCACGATCGTCATCGTCGCGCGGATCGACGTCGGCGTCACGTAGTTAGCCGAACCCGAGCCGTTCGCGAAGGCGCCGCTGGCATCTGTCGAGCCGGTGGAATTGGAGTTCTGGAGCATTTTCATCAGCTCGTATTGCAGGGTGCTCAGCTCGACATGCGAGGAGTTGTATAGAAACACGTCGAACCAGGAGTTCCATTGGTAAACCGCCGTGAACAGCGACGTCGTCGCAAGCACCGGCAGCGTCAGCGGCAGCACGATGCGCATGAACGTCGTGAACTCGCCGGCGCCGTCGATCCGGGCAGACTCCATGAGGCCGTCCGGCAGCCCTTCGATGAACGAGCGAATGACGATGATATTGAACACGCCGATGATCCCAGGGATGATGTATACCCAGAAGCTGTTCATCAGCCCCAGCTCCCGGATTAGCAAGAAGTTCGGAATAAGTCCGCCGTTGAAATACATCGTCAGCACGAACGCGATTGTGACGAACTTGCGCAGCACGAAATCCGGCCGGCTGATCGCGTAGGCGATCATCGCCGAGCAGAACGTCGAAATGAGCGTGCCGAGCACCGTCCGCAGCACCGAGATCATCGTCGCGTGCACGATCGTCCCTTGGTCGAATACGTACTTATAGCTGTCGAAGGACAGCTCGCGCGGCCAGAAATAAATCCCGCCTCTCACGGAATCGGTGGCGTCGTTGAGCGATACCGCCAGCATGTTGATGAACGGATAGACGGTCACGATCATCAGACAAATCATGAACGCGTAATTGAATAGATCGAAGATGCGGTCGCCGATCGGGACGCGCCGCTTGTAGCTTTTCTCCGCGATTGCCATGGTGCTTCCTCCTTAGAACAGTCTGTCCTGGCCGAACCGCTTGGCGATGGCGTTCGCGGAGAACAGCAGGATGATGCTGATAACGGTCTTGAAGATGCCGGCCGCGACGGACAACGAATAGTTGCCGAGGTTCATGCCGTATTTCAAAATGAAAATCTCGAGATTTTCAGAGTAGTCGACGTTAAGCCCGTTCCCGAGCAAATATTGCGGCTCGAAGCCCGTCTCCAAAATTTGGCCGAGGTTCATGATCACGAGCACGATAATAACCGGACGAAGCCCCGGCAGCGTAATGTGCCACATGCGCTGGAGCCGGCTTGCGCCGTCCATCTCCGCCGCCTCGTATTGCGCCGGATCGATCGTCGTCATCGCGGCCAGGTAGATGATCGTATTCCAGCCGATGTTCTTCCATACTTCGGAAGCGCCCATGATGCCCCAGAAATACTTGCCTTCGCCGAGCCACAGGATCGGTTCGTTGATGAAGCCGAGCTTCATCAGAATAATGTTGACGATGCCGCCGTCCGCGGACAGCGCCGTCTGAATGATCGTGGCGGCCACGACCCACGAAATGAAATGCGGCAGGTAGCTGATCGTTTGCACGAACCGCTTGAACAAGGCGTTGCGCAGCTCGTTGAGGAGCAGCGCCAATATGATGGCGGTCACGAAGCCCAGCACGAAATTGATCAGGCTCATCGCCAGCGTGTTGCGCAGCACGAGCAGGAACCGGTCGTCCTCGAACATGAACCGGAACTGCTTGAGGCCGACCCACTTCTGGTCGCCGAACCCTTTGGCCGGCTTATAATTCTGGAAGGCGATCGTCCAGCCCCAGAGCGGCAAATATTTGAAGATCGCCAGCCAGATCAAGAAAGGCACGGTCATGAACACGAGCGCGCGCTGGCTGAACAGCCTTTTCATGAACAGTCTCATCGTTCCACTTCCTCTACTTCGGGTGCTATCGGCCATGCGCTGTAGTCTTGGATGCGGGTGATTAAAAAGAGCGGCGGGGGCAGCCCGGGTGCATCCAGCCCCGCTTCGGACCGGCCGGTGCCGCTATCCCGCCTTTCGCTCTTCTGCTTGCACTGATTCGGCCGTTAATTCGTGCCTTTGATCTTCGCGACCTTCTTCTTGATCTCTTCGGTCATCGTCTTCTCGTATTCGTCGACCGGCGTCTTGCGGTATTCCGTTACGTAGTCGTTCCAGACGCCCTCGAATTTATCCGGCGCGGCGAGCACGATTTTGGCGAAATATTTCTTCTGCAGGTCGGTCTGTTTGACGGTGAAAATTTGTGCCGGCGTATCCTGCTCGAGCGCGATGCTCCATGCCGGGTACCACGGACGGTCGTCCGGCGCGGCGAACAGATCCGCGTACGTCTTGGCATTGTACTTGGCCAGTCGCTCCTTCTCGGCGTCGGTGAAGGACGCTTGGGCGACTTCCGGCTGACGGCCGGGATCGACGGCGTTGCCGTCCGGGAACGTCGAGCCCCCGCCATACATCGGCCAATAGTAAGCGAAATAACTGATGCCCACTTCGCGGGAATAATCGTTGTCCTTCAACTTCTCGATCTGCTCCGGCGTCCTGTACAGGCGGCCATTCGCATCCACCTCGTACGTCTCGCCTTGGATGCCCCAGCGCGTCAGCTTCTGGTTCTCGTCCGTCAGCAGGTTGTCGAAGAACTTGATGATGCGCTCCGGATCCTTCGCGCTCACCGTAATGCCGATGCCGCGGTTGTTGACGAAGGAAGGCGGGTCGAGGTATTGATCCTTGGTATTCTCGTCGAACACGATCGGCAGCGGGAAGTACATCAGATCGTCGTTGCCGTTCTTGTTCAACGTGTTGAACGCCTGCTGCGCCTGCCAGCCGTAGTCGAACAGGCCGAGCACCTTGCCGGAAGTCAGTTTGGCGAGGTATTGGTCGTAATTGTCGACGAACGACGATTTGTCGAGCAGCCCTTTGGCGTTCATATCGTTGAGCGTCTTCAGCCAGCGCTTGGTGTCTTCATTGTCGCCGTACACTTTCGCTTCCAGCGTGTTCTTGTCCACCTGCACGCCGCCGTCGTTCGGATAGCCGGCCAGATGGTTCGGAGGATTCGTCGTCGTGAAGAAGCGCCAGTCGTGCGTCAGCGTCGTCATGCCGATCAGATCCTCGCTTGCATGCTTGATCGTGTAGTCCTCGATCAGCTTGACGAATTGATCCAGCGTCTTCACCTTCGGGTAACCGGCTTCCTTCAGCACGCGATTCTGAATCCAGAACGCGCCTTGGTCGATCGTCGGGCTTGGCTTGAATTCGCCGACGAGCGGGGAGAACGGCAGGAAATAGATGTTGCCGTCGTCGGCCTTCATCAGATTAAAGAAAGGCTCGTAGACGCGCTTGATGTTCGGTCCATATTTGTCGATCAGGTCGTTGAGCGGAATGAACGCGCCCGCATCGAGGATCTTGTCGATGCCCGCGTCCGGTTGGATGACGTCCGGATACTCGTTGCTCGCGATCATCGTGCCGATCTTCGTCTGCAGGTCGCCGACGAGGAATTCCTGCTTGAAGTTGACGCCGGTCTGTTCCTCGAGCTTCTTGCCGATCATCGTCTTGTTCGTGTCGATGTCCTTGTTCGCCGTCGCGTTGAAATACGTGAACGTCACCGGTGCCGGCTTCTCCGCCTCGCCGCCTGCCGCGTTCTGGCCGCCTGTGTTCGTATTCCCTTCATTCGCAGGCGCCGGCGCGTTGTTCCCGCCTCCGTTGTTGTTGCCCGAGCAGCCCGTAATGGCTACTGCGAAGGCCGTGGCGAGCACTGCCGACGTCAGCCACTTCTTGTTCCGCATGAATCGCTTCCCCCTCTGTTTCGCCTGGTATTGTAAGCACTTTCATTATAGAATGCGGACCATGCGCCGCTTAATGGAGAAACTAAACTTGTTACTGCACTATGTTTAGATCAGGTTCTTGATCGCGATATAGATCAAGGTTCTGATCTCCATCAGGTTCTTGATCGCG
>NZ_JBHMDO010000043.1:0-62099 GCF_042431225.1 Paenibacillus aurantiacus
CCGATTCGCTCATGCGAGCAAACCGCATATCCGGTATTAGCATTCGTTTCCGAATGTTATTCCAGTCTTACAGGCAGGTTACCTACGTGTTACTCACCCGTCCGCCGCTAACCTTACCCCGAAGGATAAGATCCGCTCGACTTGCATGTATTAGGCACGCCGCCAGCGTTCGTCCTGAGCCAGGATCAAACTCTCCATGAAAGTTTGTGACTCATTACTTCACTAGCTTTGACATATCGCTCATTGTTCAGTTTTCAAGGAACAAGTTTGTTTTTCATTCATCAACTGCTGCTCTCAGCGGCGACTTTTATAAGATACCACAGGCGCCCGGAATATTGCAAGTGCTTTTTCGTTTTTTTTAATCCGACGCCCGTATCTATTTCTCCTTTACCTGTACGACCGCATATTTACCGCATACCGTGACAGCTCTTTAGGCGTTGCAATTCGCGCATACATGCGGAAAATCACTTTGTATCGCCGTGCAATCGCGGTTTTGATATCTCCGTCAAGCCGGGAATCGTTCAAATCCAGGAGCATTTCGTCAAGCTCTTTGCGCAGCACGTAATCGAGTTCTTTGCATTCTTTGTCGTTGAATAGTATCCCGAGCATAACGGTATACGGCCCCCTTCGCTGTGTCCCGCCCGACTTCTGACGTCAGGCGATGCATGTGCAGCCATTCGCACCTAACAAAACAGCGTCCCGCGTTGTACCGCCGGGACGCCGCCTTACTGTTATGCTCAATATATGGAAAATTTATTACATGGAAAGCAACCATGGCGTAATTGTGCTCTCAATGATGGCCGCGACGAATAACACGACTGTTAAAATCACCATCATCGGCACGGAGCGTACCATGAGCCGTTCGAATTTGGCACCCCATCCTTCCCGCTTCAACACAAGTGCCCCCGCTCCTTGGAACATTAGTGCGCCAAATCGCAATCCATACGCGCAGGCAAGCAAGATCGCCGGAATTTCCAATATTCCGTGAGGCAGCAATCCCTTCACGATGAGATCAAATAAGCCGCCTCCCCCGTTCTCGACTTCCAGTCCGATTATATAACCGAGAACCATACCGTTAATGGAGAGGAAGAAAAGCGGCACGATTCCCAGGAACAGGCCTAGATACATGACGAGTATCGCTTTAATCGCATTATTAAGAAATATAAACACGATAAAGCCCAATGTCGGGTTGTCGCTCGTCTGTATCGTTTCGGCGACTTTCCGCAAGCTGTCGATCTGGCTGTTGATGTAATCGTGCAGACCGGAGCTTGTTGCTCCGAATACTAGACCTGCCAAGAAAATTACCGTGCTAAACATAATATAATGCCGCATTTCTTTCAGGTGGTTAACGATTTCCCGTTTCGAAAACACGCGTCGTCCTCCTTGTCTATCGGACCATTCGGTATTTTGTCCAAACACGAATAACTAAGTCGTACGAGCATAGATTGTACTAATACAAGCCCACTGGAGAGGAGAGCCCAGCGCCGATGAACCTGTTCTATGTCATGAACGGCCGAAGGTTGAAACGTTATTTTCTCATTTGTATTGGTATTGTGTTTGCCGTTGGCGTCGTCTATGCCGAGAAGGACAACATCACGGTATTCGCCCCCCAACAGCCTGCCGCGATATACAGTATACCGACGAACAAAAAGATTGTTGCCCTTACTTTCGATATTAGCTGGGGAGACAAGCGTGCAGAGCCAATTCTTAACGTGCTAAAAGAGAAAAAGGTGGGCAAAGCCACCTTCTTCCTGTCCGCTCCTTGGAGCAAATCGCATCCCGATATCGTGAAAAAGATTGCCAGTTCCGGCTTCGAGATCGGCAGCCACGGCAACAAGCACGACTTCTACAGCAGCTTCAGCGACGAAGAAATCCGCAATGAAATCCAAACCGCCCATGCGATTCTCGCCGAAGTCACCGGTAAAGCGCCGAACCTCATCCGTATGCCCAACGGCGATTTTGACAAACGCGTACTGCGCATTGCCGACGAGCTCGGATACAAGGTCATACAGTGGGATACGGACTCCCTTGACTGGATGAATATGGGGACGGCCAAAATCATCAATCGCGTCGTGGGTAAAGTTCATCCCGGCGATATCATCCTCATGCATGCCAGCGATTCGAGCAAACAAACGCACGAAGCGCTACCGGTGATAATCGATCAACTTCGTGCGAAGGGCTACGAGTTCGTCAACGTCACGGATCTCATCGCGCAAACCGAATTGCAAGGGAAGACGGTGCAGGATAAAACCGCCATGTTCGACGCCGCTGCCGGTTATTAACTCGACTTGAACTAGTTACTCCTCTACAGGGCCGTTCCCGCACTCGCCGCGGTATCGGCCTTGTCGCTGTTTACGATCCGATGGAGCTGCATGATCAAATACGAATTGCACACGAACAAAGGGGCGATCATAAACACGATGGTAAGCGGATTGCTCTCTTCGCCCATACTTGGCCAAGCCTCGAGCGTCGTACCGACAAAGAGTAAAAACATCGTCGGCATAAAAGCCGAATTGTTCGTCCGCTTCGACTTCAAGTACGAGACGAAGATCGAGGCAATCAGCAGCGCAAGCGGAAGCACCCAGAAAAACCAGTTATTCTGATGCATCTCGCTCGTTCCGTGCAATTTGTAACCCAGTCCTCCTACCGCGAACAACGTGCAATATGCCTGCAGCGTATTCCACAAATACTTCTTCCGCAGCATTCCCAGCGCCAAATAGTTGATCGTCAAATACGCGAAGAACCCCAATTGGCTAAACACGCCGAACAACAAACCGGCCAGCGCCATGTTCAAAATATTAAAGCCGGTTGATTTCATATCCATGAACCCGAATTCATGGTCAAACATTTGCATGATCGAACCGACGACAACCGTAATGCCCGCTCCAATCAAGGTGGTGCTCCATAGCAAAAACCACATTTTGCGCAGTGTCACTTTCTGTCACTCCTATACAAAAATTCGTTCCCATGTTCCCAAGACTGATACGGATCATCCGCCTAAACGTTGCCATTCATTCGATAGACAGGACGATGATGCATGCACGCTTTATTTTACCATGTTCACTTTAAAAAGCTACGCCGCGAGTATGATAATCCGTCGAACAATGTCGCATAATAAGCCCATCCATCTTTGCCCCTACGCAGAAGGGAGACGCTTGTTACATGCGGAAACGTATCGTTGGGTTCACGCTCTGCATCATGACGACGTTCATGCTGGCCGGCTGCGGGTCTGAGCCGACAAGCTCGTCCAACGACTCGATGAGTTATAAGGACATGAAGTCGATGGTGATCGACATTTTGAAAACTGAGGATGCCCAGAAAGCGCTGCAAGAATCGGCAATCAGCACGACAGGCAATAACGGGCTTACGTCGAAACTGCTGTCCGTACAGGATCAGGAGAACGTGCGGCTTGCCGTGAAAGAAACGCTGGTCTCGCCGGATTATTACAAAGTCATTGAACAGCTCATGACTGATCCACGCTTCGCCGGCGAGTTCGCCAAAGCGGTGAACAAGCAAAATAAGCAGCTGCATAAGGATTTGATTAAAGACCCTACTTACCAAGCGGATTTAATTAAAGTGCTGAAAAATCCTGAAATGGAAAAAATGATTCTTGAAGTTATGAATAGCACGCAATATCGGAAACAAGTCACGACAATCATGCAGGAATCGATGCAAAGCCCGATTTATCGGCTTGAAATCCTCGATCTGCTGAAGAAAGCGGTCCAAGAAGAGCTGAAGGTAAAACCGAATGAAAAGCTGGATAAAGCAGGCGGCGGCGATGGGGAAAAGGCAGCCGATGATGGCAGTGGGGATGGCGGTGGCGACTCCGGCGAATCTGAAGGCATGGGCGGCTCCTCCTAAATACAGAAGCCCGCGGCACCAGGATGAAGGTCTTGAGGACAATCATCCCTGGGTGCCGCGGGCTTTTCCCATTCTAGGGCGTTGAGAATTTTAACTTATGCTTTGTCGCATTTCGCGATAACGCGGTCCGCGATTTCTAGGTAAATCTGTCCCGTTGGCGTTTCGGCTTTGTACACCGATGGGGAAAAATCCGGCTCCGATACATGATTATCAGGCGCGCCGAGCGGGATTTGCGCCATCAATTCGGCATTCAGCGATTCAGCCAGACGTGCGCCGCCGCCTTTGCCAAAGACATACTCATGCTCGCCGCTCTTAGTGACGTAGTAACTCATATTCTCGACAACGCCGATAATTTCGTGTTCCGTCTTAATCGCCATTGCCCCGGCGCGAGCCGCAACGAACGCCGCTGTTGCATGCGGAGTCGTGACGATGATTTCTTTGCTGTGCGGAATCATCTGATGTACGTCGAGCGCAACGTCGCCTGTACCTGGGGGTAGATCAAGTAGGATGTAATCCACTTCTCCCCATTCAATCTCGGCGAAGAAATTGCGCAGCATTTTGCCGAGCATTGGCCCTCGCCATACGATCGGCGCGTTGTCTTCGACGAAAAAGCCCATCGACATGACTTTGACGCCGTATTTCTCAATTGGAATGACGCGTTCATTCACAACAGCCGGCCGTTCTTCGATGCCCATCATGTCCGGTACGCTGAATCCGTAAATATCGGCATCGATAATGCCGACGCGTTTGCCTCTGCGCGCCAGCGCTACCGCCAAGTTGACGGTTACAGTCGACTTGCCAACGCCGCCTTTGCCGCTAGCCACCGCTATGAAATGCACGCCGCTGCGCTCATTCAGCAGCTTGTTCGATTCCATGCCGGCCGCATGCCCGCGAACTGGCTCCGATTGCTCCTGCCCGTTCTTCGCGTCTCCAACACCGCCCTGAGGGGCGCTTGCAGATGCCTCCGACGATCTGAACCGACAATGGACCGTTGTGGCCCCCAGCTCTTTCAACGCGGCTTGCAGATCCGTCTCCAGCTTGAGATGCACGGCTTCGTTCGCGTCAAGCACCGTTAATTGAACGGTATTCTCTTTTACAACTACATCACGAAAACCGACCGGCGCTCCGCCGGTCACGTTAGCCGCTACCTGCTCGGCAGTTCGAATAATATCCTCGCGTGTCAACATCTTTGCATTCGTCTCCTCTTCCGGGTGATGCGCTCGTGCTGCAGATGGATTGATTTATGTACGTATGTTTATTATACCATAGTTTATTGGGCTTCCAAGAGCTCATCCCTTAAGCGCCCGGCTTGGACGGAGCCGCCGCCCCCCACTTCTCGCCTGCGCTGTAGCGTAGGATTCCTTGGTAGATCGACGTCGCCACTTTCTTCTGGTACTCCGCATCCGCGAGCATTGCGGCTTCCCCTGGATTCGACAAGAATCCGACTTCGATCAACGCGGTCGGGATCGTATCCATGGCTTTGAGCAAATAAATGTCGTTCTTCTTGGCCGCTACCCGCTGCGTATTCTCCAGGTTACGCCGAATTTCATCTTGAATCAGGGCGGCCAAACGTTCGTTCTCCGGCAAGTTCGGGTAGTAGAACGTTTGCGCCCCCGACCATCGCGGTGATGGAATGCTGTTCATGTGGATGGTGACGAATAAGTCCGCTTCCTGATCTTTGACGAACTGCGCTCGTTTCACGAGGTCTTCCGTCTTCCGCCTGCTAATCTTCTTGGTGTCCTCTTCCGCCAAATCATAGTCGCCCTCGCGCGTCATATGCACCAACGCCCCCGCCTGCTGCAAATAGTCCCGCAATTGCAGGGCGATCGCCAGGTTTAAATCCTTCTCGACAACGCCTTGCTTGCTGACCGCACCGCCATCTACTCCGCCATGCCCGGCATCCAGCACGATTGTTTTCCCCGATAATGGCATCGTCCAATACGTCCACGTACGCGTCGAGGGCACATCTTGGGTTAGCAAGATAACGGTGAGCAGCACCGCGACCATGCCAACTCCCACTCGCACCGCACCCCGGTATGTTATCCAAACGACAAACCGGTTCCGTATCCCGCGCTTCATAATAAAACCACCCCGATCCCAAGCAATAAGAAGTTGCGGCTCAACAGCCTTGTACTCCTTATCACTATATGGGACGAGGTGGTTAGTTATACCTTATACCTGGGCAGGCTGTTCGGCCATGCCTTCAATGAGAATTTTGGCCACTGACGGACGAGAGAATTCCGACAGCGGGCAAACACCGTCACGCAGAAGCGCGCGTACTTTCGTACCCGATAGCGTCAGATGGTCCTCTTTGCCATAGTCGCCAACGTCGGCATGGTCACGATCGACAACGAAATGCGTGCAGCCATAGTTCTTACGAACAAGGACATGGAAGATGGCTTCGCTTGGTCCGGCAAAACGCATCGCTGCCGGGAATACGCCTTAGAATACGCGATGTTCCGGGTAGTAATTCTCCAGCAACGCAATGTAGCTGCGCATGCGAACCGCTGCCGGTACATCATCCGATTTCGTCTCGCCGACAAGCGGGTTTAGGAAGAGACTCTGACGCCAGCTCTTATTTATGCAATCCGCATTCCGTTTTTTCTTGACCTGACCAACGGCCTGCGCGAGGATCTTCGCCCGGCATAACTTTACGCGTGCAATACTCGCAACCGATGCTTGGGTAGTTCTGGTCATGCAGTGGGTTATACAACACATTGTTCTCACGAATATAGTTCCATACGTCGTCAGACGTCCAGCTTGCAAGCGGGTTGAATTTGATCAGACCGAACTTCGTGTCGTACTCGACTTTCTTCGCGTTCGCGCGCGTAGGCGCTTGGTCGCGGCGAATACCTGTGATCCATGCATCGTACTTGGACAGAATTCTAGTCAACGGTTCGACTTTACGAATGTTGCAGCAAGCCGTCGCATCCGATTTCCACAATTCGGCACCATGCAACTCCGCTTGTTCTTCAGGGGTAATCGCTGGCTTTACTTGCACGAATTTCATCCCGTAGCGCTCCATCATTTTGTCGCGCGTCTCGTAGGTTTCTTTAAAGTGGAAATCCGTATCTAAATAGAAGATATCCGTGTTCGGGCTAATCTTCTGCAACATGTCAACAACCACGACATCTTCCGCGCCAAAGCTGCACGCGAACGTAATCTTCGGGAATGTCTCTACTGCATATTGCAAGACCGCCTCGGGGGACGCGTTCTCCAGTTCTTCGGCTTTCTGCTTCACGAGCGCTTCCTTTTCGAAAAGGTTCATCGCTAGTACCTCCGTCATTTGAATTCCAAGTAAACTGATCTCCTATTGGCTTGATTATACGTCCATTCGTTCCATTGTTCAATGCTTTATATCCGCCAATATATGAAAAAGGCCCACTCTTGTTGCAGAGTAGGCCTTGTCCGTACAAATATTAACGTTTCGAGAACTGAGGAGCACGACGAGCTGCTTTGAGGCCGTACTTCTTACGTTCTTTCATACGTGGGTCACGCGTCAGGAAGCCTGCACGCTTCAGGGAACCGCGGAACTCAGGGTCTGCTTTAAGCAGAGCACGGGAGATACCGTGGCGAATTGCGCCAGCTTGACCGGAAATACCGCCGCCGTGAGCAATGACGATTACATCGTATTTGCTTGTTGTTTCCGTCAGCGCGAGCGGTTGTTTAACGATCAGTTTGAGTGTTTCGAGACCGAAGTATTCGTTCAGGTCACGCTTATTGATTACGATGCGTCCTTCACCCGGCACAAGGCGTACACGTGCCACGGAGTGTTTACGACGACCGGTTCCATAGTATTGAACTTGAGCCATGAAACTGTCCTCCCTCTAATTAACCGCGAAGTTCGTAAACTTCCGGGTTTTGTGCTTGATGCGGGTGTTCCGAACCTGCGTAAACTTTGAGCTTCAGCTTCATTTTGTCGCCAAGGCGGTTCTTAGGAAGCATGCCGTGGATCGCGAACTCAAGAACGCGTTCTGGGTGCTTGTTGAGCATATCCGCAGCGGATGTTACTCTCAAACCGCCTGGATACATGGAGTGACGGTAGTACATTTTGTTCTGCAGCTTCTTGCCCGTCAGGACAACTTTCTCTGCATTGATAACGATGACGAAATCGCCAGTGTCAACGTGCGGCGTGAATTGCGGCTTATGTTTACCGCGAATCAGGCTTGCAGCCTCGCTTGCCAGACGGCCAAGCGTTTTGCCTTCTGCATCGATGACGTACCATTTGCGTTCTACTTCATTCGGCTTAGCCATAAAGGTGGTGCGCATGGATGATCCTCCTTGTTCATATCACAATTCATTCTCATGTATCGTAGAAACGTGAACGTCTCGACGTTAATTCGCTATTGGTTAGGTATTACAGGCGGCGATCTAAGTCGGGGCTGTGGGAGAGCCACTTAGAAAGCACAAGTTATATTCTACTATAACAAGGGCTCATGTGCAAGCAAATTTCACCGATTATAAAGCAACTATTCCGGGTATTCCACATGCCACAACATGAGGCCATGAGCCATCGCCGTCGGGCCTGCTTTCGTCCGATCACATGCTGCTAATATACCGGGGATATCGCTCGCCGACATCTTCCCTTCCCCGATCCAGACGGCCGTTCCCGCAATAATACGTACCATGTTGTACAGAAAGCCGTTACCGGTGACAAAGATGTCGAGCCCGTCTTGATTCTGCACGATGGACGCATCGTAGATGGTGCGCACGTGGCTCGGCTGCGTGGATTGAGGCGATGCAAAAGACGTGAAGTCATGCTCGCCAACAAGCGCCGCCAAGCCTTCGCGCATAGCCGCCACGTCCAGAGGGGCATGATGATGGAACCGGTACTGACGCGTAAACACATTTGGGAATTTGTTCGTATCAATCGCATACCGGTACGTTTTTCGTTTCGCGGAAAACCGGGCGTGAAAATCCTCCGGCACTTCCTCCGCGTATTGAATCACGATATCGTCCGGCAGCCTGGCATTCAGCGCAATCGCCCAACGGTCGATCGGAATTCTCGATTCCGTATGAAAATTAAATACTTGCGCTCTCGCATGAACGCCCGCATCGGTTCTTCCGGACCCGTTAATACGAATCTCCTCGCCCGTCAGCATACGTATGCCGGCTTCAAGTTGATCTTGAATCGTATTACCACTCGGTTGTGTCTGAAACCCCTGATAGTTCGTTCCGTCATAGGCTACGGACATTTTGACATTCTTCATTGTGCCCCTCCTTTCCGATTGGTCAGCTTACCGCGTTGGCAACAAAAAAAGGTGGCCGCAAGGTCCACCCTTTCTCATTTACGCACGATCCACCAGTTCCAAATATACCATAGGCGCAGCGTCGCCACGGCGTGGTCCCAGCTTCAGAATCCGCGTGTATCCGCCCGCACGTTCCGAGTAACGGGTGGCCAGTTCGGAGAACAGTTTTTGGATTGCGTCCTGCTCACCGTTGATCGACTCGCGACGAACGAAAGCCGCTACTTGGCGACGAGCGTGAAGATCGCCGCGTTTTGCCAACGTGATCAGTTTCTCCGCGATTGGACGAAGTTCTTTTGCTTTCGCTTCCGTCGTTTGGATGCGCTCATACAGGAACAAGTCGGTGACGAGGTCGCGGAACAGTGCTTTACGCGAACTTGCGTCACGGCTCAACTTAGAATATGCCATCGATTTTCCCCTCCTTCTAAAGATTTGCACGCGCAAATCTTGCATCGCAGGCTGATCGCCTGCGTTCTAGTCTTACCTGGTGCTATTCTTCCATACGAAGGCCAAGACCGAGTTCTTCGAGCTTCTCTTGTACTTCCTCGAGCGACTTGCGACCAAGGTTGCGCACCTTCATCATGTCCTCTTCGGTTTTGGTGATCAGCTCTTGAACGGTATTGATACCCGCGCGTTTCAAACAGTTGTACGAACGGACCGAAAGATCCAGTTCCTCGATCGTCATCTCGAGAACTTTCTCTTTCTTGTCTTCTTCCTTCTCCACCATGATTTCGGCGTCTTTCGCCTCGTCGGTCAAACCGACGAACAGGTCGAGATGTTCGGTAAGAATTTTCGCCCCGAGGCTTACAGCCTCTTCCGGCCGAATGCTACCGTCGGTCCATACTTCAAGCGTGAGCTTGTCGTAGTTGGTCACTTGACCAACACGGGTGTTTTCGACACTGTAGTTCACGCGCGTAATCGGCGTATAGATCGAATCGATCGGAATGACACCGATCGGTTGATCTTCCCGCTTGTTGCGGACCGATTGTACGTACCCACGTCCTCTATTGGCGAAAACCCGCGCATGGAGCCGAGCACCGGAGGCCAAGGTTGCGATATGAAGATCAGGGTTCAAGATCTCGACATCACTGTCGGCCCGAATATCCCCCGCCGTTACGTTACCTTCGCCTTCAGCGTCAATCTCCAGAACCTTCTCCTCATCAGAGTGGATCTTGAGCGATAGACTCTTCAGGTTGAGAATGATTTCAGTAACGTCCTCAAACACACCAGGAACCGTCGAGAATTCATGCAGTACACCGTCGATTTGAACCGAGGTGACAGCTGCACCAGGCAGCGACGACAACAGGATTCGGCGCAGCGAGTTCCCGAGCGTCGTGCCATATCCGCGTTCCAGCGGTTCGACAACGAAACGTCCGTACGTGCCATCCTCGCTCAGCTCTACGGTTTCGATTTTCGGCTTTTCGATCTCAATCACTTATATACCCTCCTTCAAAACGTCGCTCCGTTACCATGGTCGCTTTGTCGTAAATCATGTAGTATGGCAAACCTTCACAACCATTATTCACAAGTTGCAGGAATTTGATACCACATGAAACTAGACTATACGCGACGACGTTTCGGCGGACGGCATCCGTTGTGCGGAACTGGCGTGACGTCTTTAATGAGGTTAACTTCGAGACCTGCAGCTTGAAGCGAACGAATTGCCGCTTCACGGCCTGCGCCTGGACCTTTAACCATGACTTCAACTGCTTTCATGCCATGCTCCATAGCCGCTTTAGCAGCGGATTCAGCAGCCATTTGAGCCGCGAACGGCGTGCTCTTACGGGAACCTTTGAAACCAAGGTTGCCGGAGCTAGCCCAGGAGATCGCATTACCGTGCGGATCCGTGATCGTAACGATCGTGTTGTTGAATGTCGAACGGATGTGCGCTACGCCCGACTCGATATTTTTGCGGTCGCGACGTTTGGTACGAACCACTTTTTTCGGTTTTGCCATTTCAGTTATCCCCCCTTATTATTTCTTCTTGTTCGCTACAGTCCGGCGAGGACCTTTACGCGTACGAGCATTGGTTTTCGTGCGTTGACCACGAACAGGCAGGCCACGGCGATGGCGAACGCCACGGTAGCAGCCGATCTCGATCAGACGTTTGATGTTCAGGGAAATTTCGCGACGAAGGTCGCCTTCCACTTTAACGGACTTGTCGATCGTTTCGCGAAGTTTGCTCACTTCGTCTTCCGTCAGATCGCGAACGCGCGTGCTCTCGTTGATACCTGTTTCGCTCAGGATCCGTTGAGCAGTCGTGTTGCCGATACCGAAGATATACGTCAAAGCGATGACTACGCGTTTGTCACGCGGTAAGTCTACACCAGCAATACGTGCCATGTACAGTTATCCCTCCCTTATCCTTGTTTTTGTTTATGTTTCGGATTTTCACAAATCACCATAACATTGCCTTTGCGACGAATGACTTTGCATTTTTCGCAGATTGGCTTGACCGATGGTCTAACCTTCATTGTGATTACCTCCCGAGTTCTTCGTCAGAAGACCCGCTCTTAGAAGGTCTACTTCCGATAGGTAATTCGTCCTCTGGACAAATCGTATGGCGACAGCTGAATAACGACCTTGTCTCCCGTCAAAATGCGGATAAAGTGCATTCTGAGTTTGCCCGATACATGGGCGAGAATTTGGTGTCCGTTCTCCAGCTCCACCTTAAACATAGCATTGGGTAGCGGCTCGACGACCGTACCTTCGACTTCGATCACGTCTTCCTTGGCCACAGTCATTCTCCTTTCCCTTGCGCATACTTCTGAATTGCGTAACGCAGCTTGGCGTTGGTCACCCGACCGGTTTCCCGCATACTGTCCGCAACTTCCACGCTGACGACCGGCTGCATCAGAAGATGCATCACGTTCTTTTTCTTCGGCCCATCAAAGCGCCGCTTTGTGCCATCGGCTACAAGAACGAACCGTTCATCGACGATACCGACGATGACGGCATAACCGCCTTCGTCTTTCCCGCTTGTCACCTTGACGATCCGACCGATCTCCGGCACGTGTTCAGTTCCACTCACTCTGCTTGCTCCCGCCCTAGCGTCAAAATTTCGCAGCCTTCCGCCGTAACAGCTACTGTATGCTCAAAATGAGCACACCATGAACCATCTTGCGTCACAACTGTCCAATTATCTTCCAAGGTCCGTACATACCGCTCTCCGATGTTCACCATCGGCTCAATCGCCAGCACCATGCCTGGCTTCAGGCGCGGGCCGCGATCCGGCGTACCGTAGTTCGGAATTTGCGGCTCCTCATGGAGGCTTGCGCCAATACCATGACCGACATACTCGCGAACGACTGAGAAACCAGCAGCTTCAATGACGTTCTGAATCGCGTGCGAAACCGTAAACAGCCGGACATCCGGCTTAACAAGCGCGAGTCCTGCGTAAAGCGACTGTTCCGTCACTTCAAGCAAGCGCCGATTCTCTTCACTGATATCGCCAACTCCGTAGGTCCAAGCAGAATCGCCATGGTAACCTTCGAACTGGGCGCCGATATCAATGCTGATGATGTCGCCATCGTTTAGCTTGCGCGGTCCAGGAATGCCGTGGACCAGCTCTTCATTTACAGAAGCGCAAATACTTCCAGGGAATTGATTGTAACCTTTGAAAGAAGGCGTTGCGCCTTGGCTGCGAATGTACGCTTCCGCGATCCCATCGAGCTCCAGCGTCGTAATACCTGGGCGTATCGCCTGCTTCAGCAAACGATGCGTATCCGCGACAATACGTCCGGCTTCCCTCATAAAACGCAATTCCGCATCGGACTTGCAAATGATCATTCGGCAGATCCTCGCAAGCAGCTTACGATTTCTGCTGTTACATCATCGATTTCTTTCTCTCCGTCCACTTCACGAAGCGTTCCCTTACCCGAGTAGTAATCGAGCAGTGGAGCCGTCTTCGAGATGTATTCGTCAAGACGCGTTCCAACTTTGGCTTCCGTATCGTCTGACCGCTGATACAGCTCGCCGCCGCATTTATCGCATACGCCTTCTTGTTTCGGCGGGTTGAACATTACGTGGTAAGTTGCGCCACAGGATTTGCAAATGCGACGACCGGTCAGACGCGCAAGCAGCAGACCGCGATCAACTTTCAAGTTCACGACATGGTCAATGCTGCGGCCCATCTCGGCCAGCATTCCGTCCAGCGCTTCCGCTTGTTGAAGCGTCCGCGGGAATCCGTCGAGCAAAAAGCCATTGTTGCAGTCTTCCAGCAGCAGACGGTCGCGAACGATACCGTTCGTGATTTCGTCTGGAACGAGAAGGCCTTGGTCAACAAACTCCTTCGCTTTTTGGCCAAGTGGCGTTCCTTGCTTCATTGCCAAGCGAAAAGCATCACCGGTCGAAATATGCGGTACGTTGAACGTATCGACGATCCGCTCGGCCTGCGTGCCTTTACCTGCGCCCGGAGGACCCATGAATAAGATGTTCATTAGCGCCTTCCTCGCTTTACGCCAATAGGCCGCAGAAGGGTTCCGACACAACGACGAAGCGCGCGCGGAAGCCCGAATCCGAACCTATCGTTATTTATTGATAAACCCTTTGTAGTGGCGTTTGATCAATTGAGTCTCGATCTGCTTCATCGTGTCGAGCGCGACGCCAATGACGATCAAGAGCGAAGTGCCGCCCAGCTGGATCGACTTGTCAAGCCCTGCGATTTTGCCGAAAATAACCGGCGTAATCGAAATGATGGACAGGAAGATCGCGCCGCTAAGCGTAATCCGAGACATAACGCGGGTAATGTAAGAGGATGTTGGTTTGCCTGGACGAATGCCCGGGATGTAACCGCCATTCTTCTTCATTTGGTCCGCCATTTGAACCGGATTGATCTGCACGAAGGTGTAGAAGAACGTAAAACCGATAATCAGTATGATGTAGAGCACCATACCTAGCGGTTGGTCATAGTACATGTTGTTAATGATCCACTCTGCCCAATTGTGGGTCGACCAAAACTGCGCAATCGTGATCGGGAACATGAGAAGCGATACCGCGAAGATGACCGGGATAACGCCTGCTCCGTTCACTTTGAGCGGAATGTGTGTCGATTGACCACCGTACATTTTGCGACCTACCACGCGCTTCGCATACTGGACCGGAATCTTGCGGATTCCTTGTTGGACGAAGATGACGCACACGATCATCACGACAACCGCGATGACGATCAGCACAAGCTTCAGAATCCCCCAGAACAGCTGGTCGTTAGGCAAGTCTGCGATTTGAGTCTGGTAAAGCGTACGGATGTGTCCAGGGATCGCAGCCACGATACCGGCAAAGATCAGGACCGAAATCCCGTTCCCAATACCGCGTTCCGTGATTTGCTCGCCAAGCCACATGAGAAAAGCCGTGCCCGCCGTCAGGATGATCGCAATGGTCAGATAATCCGTGAACGTTGCACCTGGGATCATTTCCAAACCGTATCGACGGTTAAAGCCGACTGCCGTACCGAAGCCTTGAATCAGACCGAGTACAACAGTGCCATAACGCGTAATTTGCGCAAGCTTGCGTTTTCCGTTTTCTCCTTCTTTCGCCCATTCGGCGAATTTCGGGATGACGTCCATCGACAGAAGCTGCACGATGATCGACGCCGTGATGTACGGCATGATTCCAATCGCGAAGATCGAGAATTGGAATAACGCGCCGCCGGAAAACGTATTGAGCAGTCCGAAGAGATC
The DNA here is from genome assembly GCF_042431225.1 of Paenibacillus aurantiacus. Classification (NCBI taxonomy): domain Bacteria; kingdom Bacillati; phylum Bacillota; class Bacilli; order Caryophanales; family Paenibacillaceae; genus Paenibacillus; species Paenibacillus aurantiacus. Next base: position 14,786 of record NZ_JBHMDO010000043.1, read on the forward strand.
CGTACCGCTGTTCCCGGTTTCTTTGAATACATCCGTATTGACGCCCGGTACCGGAATGAAAGAACCGATGCGGTAAATCAGGAGAATAAACAAAGTGAACAGGATCCGGCTACGGAGATCTTCAACTTTCCAAATGTTGGACACGGTCTTGAACAATTAGATCACCTCGGTTTTACCGCCGGCAGCCTGGATTTTCTCTACCGCAGATTGAGAGAACTTGTTTGCTTTCACCGTCAGCTGTACAGTGACTTCGCCGTTACCCAAGATTTTGATTCCGCTCTGTGGGTTCTTAACGATACCTTGCTCCAGAAGCAGTTCAGGCGTTACTTCCGTTCCTGCTGCGAAGCTGTTCAGCTCATCGATGTTCACAATCGCATACTCTTTACGGAATGGGTTGTTGAATCCGCGTTTAGGCAAACGACGGTACAACGGGTTTTGACCACCCTCGAAACCTGGACGAACACCGCCGCCGGAACGAGCGTTTTGACCTTTGTGGCCTTTACCTGCTGTTTTACCGTTGCCGCTACCAATACCGCGACCTTTACGGAAGCCCTCTTTACGCGAACCTTCCGCTGGTTTCAGCTCATGCAATTTCATCGTACGTTGCACCTCCTTCATTTTTACGCCGCAATCTGCCTTAAGGCGTCGGACGCCTTCGGTACAGCTGCATTGTTATTACGCTGCTCTCCCGTGAAAGCATTGTTTCAAGCGTCGCTTGCGCGATTATTTATGCTTGTACTTCTTCTACTTTAATCAAGTGGCTCACATGGTTCACCATGCCGCGAATGGCCGGAGTGTCGTTATGGACAACCGATTGATGAAGCTTGCGAAGGCCAAGTGTGTTGACCGTTGCGCGCTGCTTCTCGTTACGACCGATCAGGCTGCGAACGAGGGTGATTTGCAATTTTGCCATCGTATTCCCCTCCTTAACCCCGAAGCTCTTGTACGGTTTTTCCACGCAGTTTGGCTACATCTTCTGCACGCTTCAGGCGGGACAGACCTTCCAGTGTTGCATTAACCATGTTCATGGAGTTGGAAGAGCCCAGCGATTTCGTAAGAATATCGCCTACACCTGCGAGCTCGAGAACAGCACGAACAGGACCACCCGCAATCACACCGGTACCTTCAGATGCCGGTTTGAGAAGCACGCGTCCTGCGCCGAAATGTCCGAGCACTTGGTGAGGAATCGTGGTGTTAACAAGCGGGATTTGGATCAGGTTTTTCTTCGCATCTTCGATGCCTTTGCGGATCGCTTCAGGAACCTCGCCGGCTTTACCGATGCCTGCGCCGACATGACCTTTACCGTCACCGACAACTACAAGCGCGCTGAAGCTGAAACGGCGTCCGCCTTTTACAACTTTCGCTACGCGGTTGATTTGAACTACTTTTTCAGTGAGTTCTAACGCATTCGGATCTATACGCAAGTCGTCTTACCTCCTTAATGAGTAATGTGAATCAGAATTGAAGACCAGCTTCACGAGCTGCATCAGCCAGCGCTTGGATACGGCCATGGTACAGGTATCCACCGCGGTCGAATACAACATTCTCTACGCCTTTTGCTTTCGCACGGTTTGCGATCAGTTCGCCGATTTTGCGAGCTGCTTCCACGTTGCCGCCGTTGCCGATTTCCGTAATCTCTTTATCGAGCGTCGATGCTGCCGCGATCGTTACGCCTGCTACATCGTCGATCAATTGAGCGTAGATGTGCTTGGAGGAACGGAATACGGACAGACGAGGACGTGCAGCCGTACCGCTGATTTTCTTACGAACACGCAGGTGACGTTTCAAACGAGCTTTGTTTTTATCGCCTTTAGTGATCATTCGAAGACACTCCTTTCTTGTATGGATTAAGATGCTATCCGGTCAAGCGACCATAAGGTACGCTTCTTATTTCTTCTTACCAGCTTTACCTTCTTTACGAAGGATACGCTCGCCTTCATACTTGATACCTTTGCCTTTATACGGCTCTGGTTCGCGTACGGAACGGATTTTTGCAGCCGTTGCGCCAACGAGCTCTTTGTCGATACCTTTAACGATGATCTTCGTGTTCGAAGGAACTTCGAACTCGATTCCGCTTTCCGGTGTGATTTCTACCGGATGGGAGTAACCAACGTTCAGTACGATTTTGTCACCGGACTTGCTTGCACGGTAACCAACGCCTACGAGCTCAAGGTTCTTGGAGAAACCATCGGTTACACCAGTTACCATGTTCGCGATAACGCTGCGCGTCGTACCGTGAAGGGAACGATGCAATTTATTGTCGGAAGGACGAACGATATTGATCACGCTCTCTTCAACCACCACGTTCATGTCTTTGTGGATCGTGCGGCTGAGCGTACCTTTCGGTCCTTTAACTGTAATTACGCTGTTGTCCAAGTCGATGTTTACGCCACCTGGTACTTGGATCGGTTTGCGGCCAATACGAGACATTTGTTACACCTCCAATCGTTGTGCAGTCAATTACCAAACGTAGCAGAGAACTTCGCCGCCGGACTTCACTTGGCGAGCTTCTTTGTCGGTCATAACGCCTTGGGACGTAGAAATGATCGCTACTCCCAAACCGCCAAGAACACGTGGAACTTCATTGCTTTTCGTGTAAACACGCAGACCCGGTTTGCTGATACGCTTCAGCCCCGTGATAACGCGTTCTTGGTTAGCGCCGTATTTCAGGAAAATACGGATAATCCCTTGCTTGTTATCTTCGATATACTCGGCATCGCGGATAAAGCCCTCGCGCTTCAAGATCTCGGCGATTTGCTTCTTTACTTTCGAAGCCGGCATTTCCACAGTTTCGTGACGAACGACATTCGCGTTACGAATACGTGTCAGCATATCTGCGATTGGATCAGACATAACCATTGATTGTACCTCCTTCCCGAACTAGGCTGATTACCAGCTTGCTTTTTTAACGCCAGGGATCTGGCCTTTGTATGCTAATTCACGGAAACAAATCCGGCAAATTTTAAACTTTTGCAAAACGGAATGTGGACGGCCGCAACGCTCGCAGCGCGTGTAAGCACGCACTTTGAACTTAGGGGTACGTTGCTGCTTCACTTTCATCGAAGTTTTTGCCACTTGGTATTACACCTCCTGTGGATTACTTCGCAAACGGCATGCCCAATTGGGTCAGCAGCTCACGAGCTTCTTCGTCCGTTTTTGCCGTCGTGACGATGACGACGTCCATACCGCGTACTTTGTCAACCTTATCGTACTCGATCTCCGGGAAGATCAGTTGTTCTTTAAGGCCAAGTGTGTAGTTGCCGCGACCGTCGAACGCTTTCGTCGATACGCCGCGGAAGTCGCGAACGCGTGGAAGAGAAACGTTGAAGAGTTTGTCGAGGAAGTAGTACATGCGCTCGCCGCGCAGCGTTACTTTAACCCCGATTGGCATGTTCTCGCGAAGCTTAAAGCCTGCGATCGATTTTTTTGCACGCGTGATGACCGGTTTTTGACCGGAGATCAGACGAAGGTCTTCAACTGCTACGTCAAGCACTTTGGAGTTCGAAACTGCCTCACCAACACCCATGTTGATAACGACTTTCTCAATCTTCGGCACTTGCATAACCGTTGTATAGTTGAACTTCTGCATGAGAGCAGGAGTGATGTCGTTCAGGTAACGCTCTTTCATTCTGATTGCCATCTTAAAGTGTTCCTCCTTTCTTTAAGCGATCAATTAGTCGATGATCTCGCCGGAAGCTTTCGCTACGCGGACTTTTTTGCCGTTCTCGAGCACTTTGTAACCGATACGGGTTACTTTGCCGCTCTTTGGATCAACGTGCATAACGTTCGATACGTGGATCGGTGCTTCTTGCTCGATAATGCCGCCTTGCGGATTCGCTTGGGACGGACGCGAGTGTTTCTTCACCAGATTAACGCCTTCAACGAGTACACGGTTCTCACGTGGATAAGCTGCGATGACGCGGCCTTTTTTGCCTTTGTCTTTACCCGTGATGACGATAACGGTATCGTCTTTCTTCACGTGCAGTTTATTGTTGTGGGATTCCAACACTTTTTTCAAACGTGGCATGAGTTACACCTCCTGCATGCTTGCGGTAAGCAAGCTTAATTCGTGCTATTAGATAACTTCCGGAGCAAGGGATACGATTTTCATGAAGTCGCGGTCGCGAAGCTCGCGAGCAACTGGTCCGAAAATACGAGTACCACGTGGGCTCTTATCTTCTTTAACGATTACGGCTGCATTCTCGTCGAACGCAATGTACGAACCGTCTTTACGACGTACCGCACGCTTCGTACGAACGATAACTGCCTTAACTACGTCGCCCTTTTTGACAACGCCGCCAGGTGTTGCTTGTTTGACGGAGCAAACGATCAGATCACCGATATGGCCAACACGACGTCCCGTACCACCCAGTACACGGATACACATCAGTTCCTTCGCACCGGAGTTGTCAGCGACGGCCAAACGCGTAAATGGTTGAATCATTTTAACGTCCTCCTTTCGGGAAAATGCTTAACAATAAACAACTTAAAGAACTACTGCTTCTTCAACGATTTCGACCAGGCGGAACCGTTTGTCTTTCGAAAGCGGACGAGTTTCCATGATTTTCACCGTGTCACCAATTTTAGCTTGGTTGTTCTCGTCATGCGCTTTGAATTTCTTCGTGTACTTGATGCGTTTATGGTACAGATCGTGTTTTTTGTATGTTTCAACAGCAACTACGATCGTTTTGTCCATTTTGTCGCTTACAACTTTACCGACCTGAACTTTGCGGGCATTACGTTCGCTCATGTTCTTCCTCCTTCCTTAGGCGGTCACGCTATTATCACTAAAGAATCTCCAATTAGCTGGTGATTCCAAGTTCTCTTTCACGCAGAACGGTTTTAGCACGAGCAATTTCCTTACGCACGGCGCTGATACGCGTCGGGTTGTCAAGTTGACCGGTGGCCAATTGAAAACGAAGGTTGAAGAGCTCTTCTTTAAAACCAGCGACTTTTTGTTCGATCTCAGCAGAGGTCAGGTTGCGAAATTCACTAGCTTTCATTTGCTTCACCACCCACTTCTTCGCGTTTCACGAACTTCGTTTTTACAGGGAGTTTGTGAGCAGCAAGACGCATTGCTTCACGCGCGATTTCCTCGGATACCCCAGCAAGTTCGAACATGATCTTGCCTGGTTTTACGACGGAAACCCACTTCTCCACGTTACCTTTACCGCTACCCATCCGCACTTCGAGAGGCTTTTGAGTGATTGGTTTGTGTGGGAAGATTTTGATCCATACTTTACCGCCACGACGGATGTAACGAGTCATCGCGATACGAGCGGATTCGATTTGACGGTTCGTGATCCAGCCTGGTTCCATAGCTTGCAGGCCGTATTCGCCGAAGGCCACTTCAGTGCCGCCTTTAGCGCGACCTCTCATGTTACCGCGTTGTTGTTTACGGTGTTTGACGCGTTTTGGTACCAACATGGTTTAGTTGCCTCCTTCCTGGGGAGCTGCTGCTTTCTTCTTCGACGGAAGGATTTCACCGCGATAGATCCATACTTTTACGCCAATGCGGCCGTAAGTCGTATGCGCTTCTGCTGTGCCGTAGTCGATATCTGCGCGCAGCGTATGAAGCGGTACTGTACCTTCGCTGTAACCTTCCGTACGTGCGATCTCCGCACCGCCCAGACGACCGCTGACCGATGTTTTGATCCCTTTTGCACCCGAGCGAATTGTCCGTTGAATCGATTGTTTCATCGCGCGACGGAACGAGATACGACGCTCAAGTTGTTGTGCAATGCTTTCAGCTACAAGAATCGCATCCAGTTCCGGATGTTTGATCTCGGAAATGTTAATGTGAATCTTTTTGCCTTTGGAGATTTTAGCCAGTTCCGTACGCAGGTTCTCAACCTCGGAACCGCCTTTACCGATTACCATACCCGGTTTCGCAGTATGAATCGTAACGTTAACGCGGTTAGCTGCGCGCTCGATTTCAAAGCGGGATACAGCTGCGTCTTTCAGTTTGTTCTTCAGGTACTCACGGATTTTTACGTCTTCCATGAGCAGATCGCCGAAGTCTTTGCCTGCGTACCATTTGGATTCCCAGTCACGGATAACACCGATACGAAGACCGACGGGATTTACCTTTTGACCCACACGTTTTCCCTCCTTATTTTTCGGATACCACTAGTGTAATGTGGCTAGTTCTTTTGTTGATCCGGCTAGCACGACCCATAGCGCGCGGACGGAAACGTTTCATCGTAGGACCTTGGTTAACGAACACTTGCTCGACAACCAGTTTGTTCGCGTCCAGCTGGTGGTTGTGCTCAGCGTTAGCGATTGCAGAGTTCAGCAGCTTCTCGACGATCGGGGAAGCAGCTTTCGGCGTGTGACGCAGAATTGCGATCGCTTCGCCGACTTTCTTGCCGCGAATCAAGTCAACAACGAGTTGAGCTTTACGCGGTGCAATGCGAACGTTGTTAGCATGCGCTTTAGCTTGTGACATGGTAGGACCTCCTCTCGTTCATCAAAACTTAAGTAGAGGGCTGCCGATTAACGACGGCCCGTTTTCTTGTCGTCGTTGCCGTGGCCTTTGTACGAACGCGTTGGCGCGAACTCACCGAGTTTGTGGCCAACCATATCTTCCGTTACATAAACCGGTACGTGCTTACGGCCGTCATAAACCGCGAACGTGTGACCGATGAATTGCGGGAAAATCGTCGAACGACGGGACCAAGTCTTTACAACAACTTTCTTGTTTGTTTCGTTGAGAACCTCAACTTTTTTGAGCAGGTAGCCGTCGATAAACGGACCTTTCTTCAAACTGCGACCCATGGTTTGTCCTCCCTTCAAGAGACGATTGCGTAACCTGCGTCACGCGGCAGCTTCAAAGCAATGATTACTTCGTGCGACGACGAATAATGTATTGGCTCGATGCTTTTTTCTTCTTGCGCGTTTTGTAGCCGAGAGTTGGTTTGCCCCAAGGCGACATAGGCGATTTGCGTCCGATTGGAGCACGGCCTTCACCACCACCGTGTGGGTGATCGTTCGGGTTCATGACGACGCCGCGAACTTCAGGACGCTTGCCGAGCCAACGGGAACGACCAGCTTTACCGATTTTCACGAGTTCGTGATCTTCGTTGCCAACAGAACCGATTGTCGCGCGGCACTTCTTCAGGATGCGACGAACTTCGCCGGAGGAAAGACGGATCGATACGTACTCGGATTCTTTACCAAGAAGCTGAGCTTCCGTACCAGCTGCACGAACCAGCTGGCCACCTTTGCCAGGTTTCAGTTCGATGTTGTGGATAACCGTACCAACCGGAATGTTTTCCAGTGGAAGCGTGTTGCCGATTTTGATGTCAGCGCCAACGCCGGATACGATTTGATCGCCAACTTTCAAACCTTTAGGAGCGATGATGTAGCGTTTCTCGCCGTCCACGTAGTGGATCAGAGCGATGTTGGACGTACGGTTCGGATCGTATTCGATCGTCGCGACGTTTCCTACGATACCGTCCTTGTTACGTTTGAAGTCGATAATCCGGTATTTGCGTTTGTGGCCGCCACCATGATGGCGAACCGTGATTTTGCCTTGGTTATTGCGGCCTGCTTTTTTGAAAAGCGGCGCAAGAAGCGATTTCTCCGGTGTGCTTGTCGTGATCTCTTCGAACGTCGAGACGGACATTGCACGGCGAGCCGGGGAAGTCGGTTTATACTTCTTAACTGGCACTTCGATTCCCTCCTTACCGTTGTCTTAAGGGGCTAGGCGGCCGATGCGTGTAACGCTCCGCCCAGTTCCTTATACCGATTCAAAAAACTCAAGCTCGTTGCTGTCAGCCGACAGTTGAACGATTGCTTTTTTCCATTCGGACGTGTATCCGCTGTGGCGACCATAACGCTTCGGTTTAGCCGGCATACGCAGCGTGTTTACGCTCGAGACTTTTACTTTGAAGATTTGTTGAACGGCTTCTTTGATTTCCGTTTTGTTTGCACGGATATCCACTTCGAAGACGTAACGCTTATTCGCCATAAAGTCGCTTGTTTGCTCCGTAATAATCGGGCGCTTGATAATATCGCGTGGATCCTTCATTACGCAAGCACCTCCTGTACTTTCGCTACAGCCTCTTTAGTGATGATGAGCTTATCGTGAACCAGTACGTCCAGAACATTAATGCCTTCAGCTGCTACAAACTTAACACCTGGGATGTTGCGTGCGGACAATGCTACGTTATCTTCGTAGTTAGCCGTTACAACAAGTGCCTTGCGTGCAACTTTCAGGTTGTTCAGGATGGCTGCGAATTCTTTCGTCTTCGGCGAAGCCAGTGTAAGTTGATCCAGAACGATAATGTCATTCGCAATCACTTTGGAAGAGAGAGCGGATTTAATCGCCAGACGGCGAACTTTCTTAGGAAGTTTGAAGCCGTAAGTACGTGGCACAGGACCAAATACAGTACCGCCGCCAACCCATTGCGGCGAACGAATGCTACCTTGACGTGCACGACCCGTACCTTTTTGTTTCCAAGGTTTACGGCCGCCGCCACGAACTTCGGAGCGTCCTTTCGTCTTATGTGTTCCTTGACGTTCAGCAGCTTGTTGAAGCAGAACCGCGCTGTGCAGAACGTGTACGTTCGGCTGAATTCCGAACACGCCTTCCGCCAGCTCAAGCTCGCCCACTTTAGAGCCGCTCACATTCAATACTTCTACTGTTGGCATTGCTAGTTCCTCCTTTCTTTATGACGATTATTTCTTCACCGTAATTTTCACTTTAACCAAGCTGTTTTTCGGGCCTGGTACGGAACCTTTTACGAGGAGCACGTTACGCTCAGCGTCAACGCGTACAACTTGCAGGTTCTGAATTGTAACTGTTTCGTGACCCATATGTCCTGGAAGGTGTTTGCCTTTAGGAACGCGGTTCGCTTGAATCGAACCCATCGAACCTGGACCACGGTGGTAACGCGAACCGTGCGCCATAGGACCGCGGCTTTGACCCCAACGTTTGATGTTACCTTGGAAGCCTTTACCTTTGGATACTGCCGTTACGTCAACAAATTCGCCCTCCGCGAACAGGTCAGCCTTAATCACTTGGCCAACTTCATACTCACCGAGATTAATTCCGCGAATTTCGCGAACGTAGCGCTTAGGAGCCGTTCCAGCCTTCTTAGCATGGCCGATAGCCGGTTTTGTTGCATTTTTCTCTTTCTTATCGGAGAAACCAATTTGGATCGCTTCGTAGCCATCGTTCTCTTGGTCTTTCTTTTGCAGGACGACGTTCGGGCCAGCTTCGATTACCGTTACCGGAATTACGTTGCCTTCAGGCGTGAACACTTGCGTCATGCCGAGTTTTTTCCCTAAGATACCTTTCATGTTGACACCTCTTTTCTTATCCTGTTTCCGTTATGCTTTACAGCTTGATTTCGATATCTACACCGGATGGCAGATCGAGACGCATCAGTGCATCAACCGTTTGCGGCGTTGGGTTAACAATATCGATCAGACGCTTGTGTGTGCGCATTTCGAATTGTTCCCGAGAATCCTTGTACTTGTGTACCGCACGCAGAATGGTGATGATTTGCTTCTCAGTCGGAAGCGGAATCGGACCCGACACGCCTGCACCGGAACGTTTCGCAGTTTCCACAATTTTCTCTGCGGATTGATCAAGAATTCTGTGATCGTATGCTTTCAAGCGAATACGAATCTTTTGCTTTGCCATTGTAGTTCCCTCCTTCTATCGCCCAATTTAGTATCGGACATACTCCGTGAGAAAAACTCGACACGCTCCTCATGGCAAAGGAGCCGGGTGTGTCAACAACCTCTCACATCATCGCAACGTCACAGACCAACAGAAAATATTATATCTAATCTCTAGGGCAAATGCAACAAAAATGTTGGGCTGCCGTGTATTTTCTGATCTTACTTGGTCATGATGGTTTGTCGTTCTCAGCTGTCCATAAAATGGGGTGAGTTTTGCTTCTACTTTTATAGAAGAAACTCACATTTGACCATCATACCATTGTTGACCTGGGTTGCGCTAGTTATACGCCCCGTCCTTTGTTTGCCAAACAAAAAGACCCTCACATGTGAGGGTCTTTGCGAAAGCGGCTGATGCCGCTATTCCTTATTTTTGGATCGTTGCTACTGCGCCAGCGCCTACAGTACGGCCGCCTTCGCGGATTGCGAAGCGAGTACCTTCTTCGATCGCGATTGGCGAGATCATTTCAACCGTAACTGTGATGTTGTCGCCTGGCATAACCATCTCTGTGCCTTCTGGCAGGTTGATGATGCCCGTAACGTCAGTTGTACGGAAGTAGAACTGTGGACGGTAGCCTGTGAAGAAAGGCTTGTGACGGCCACCCTCTTCTTTAGTCAGGACGTAGATTTGAGCCGTGAAGTTCGTGTGTGGTTTAACGGAGTTTGGCTTAGCCAGAACTTGACCACGCTCGATGTCTTTACGGTCAACGCCACGAAGCAGTGCGCCGATGTTGTCGCCAGCTTGAGCGGAGTCAAGCAGCTTACGGAACATCTCAACACCCGTACATACGGATTTGCGAGTTTCTTCAGCCAGACCAACGATTTCAACCTCGTCGCCAACTTTAACTACACCACGCTCAACGCGGCCAGTTGCAACCGTACCACGGCCAGTGATCGTGAATACGTCCTCGACAGGCATCAGGAATGGCTTGTCAACGTCACGCTCTGGAGTTGGGATGTACGTGTCAACTTGCTCGAACAGTTCAACGATTTTATCAGCCCAAGGACCATCTGGGTTTTGCAGCGCTTCACGAGCTGCACCACGGATGATTGGCGTGTCGTCGCCTGGGAACTCGTATTCGTTAAGAAGGTCGCGAACTTCCATCTCAACCAGCTCGAGGAGCTCTTCGTCTTCAACCATGTCGCATTTGTTCAGGAATACGACGATGTAAGGTACGCCTACTTGGCGGGAGAGCAGGATGTGCTCGCGCGTTTGTGGCATTGGACCGTCAGCTGCGGATACAACGAGGATCGCGCCGTCCATTTGTGCTGCGCCTGTGATCATGTTTTTAACATAGTCGGCGTGGCCTGGGCAGTCAACGTGAGCGTAGTGACGGTTAGGCGTCTCATACTCAACGTGTGCTGTGGAGATTGTGATACCGCGCTCGCGCTCTTCTGGAGCTTTGTCGATTTGGTCGAATGCGATTGCCGCACCGCCGTATTTCTTGGAAAGAACCGTTGTGATGGCAGCAGTCAGTGTTGTTTTACCATGGTCGACGTGACCGATAGTACCGATGTTAACGTGCGGTTTATTACGTTCAAATTTAGCCTTAGCCATTGAACTGTTTCCTCCTTAATAAAACGGAATTGTTTTATATGTTTAGTGGTCGGAGTCGGCTGCCGGTTAAGGTCAGTCTACCTACCGACCAAAGGACAACTTATGATACGGCTCGTCTAAGACGTTACGCTTACGCGTTGCCTTTCGACTTGCTGATGATCTCTTCGGAGATCGAACGTGGTACTTCTTCATAGTGCGAAAGCTCCATGGAGAATACGCCACGACCTTGCGTACCGGAACGAAGCGTCGTCGAGTAACCGAACATCTCAGCGAGAGGTACCTTAGCACGAACGATCAACGAACCGTGCTTCGTATCCGAACCTTCGATGCGGCCACGACGGGAGCTAAGCATACCCATTACGTCGCCCATGTACTCTTCTGGAACGCTTACTTCAACTTTCATGATTGGCTCAAGCAGAACCGGAGCACATTTCTCTTTCGCTGCTTTAAGCGCCATGGAACCTGCGATTTTGAACGCCATCTCCGAGGAGTCAACGTCATGGTAGGATCCATCGAATACAGTTGCTTTGATGTCAACGAGCGGGAATCCTGCAAGGACGCCGTTCTTCATCGACTCTTCAATACCAGCTTGGATTGGAGCAATGTATTCGCGCGGAATCGATCCGCCAACCACTTTGTTCTCGAATTTGAAGCCTTCGCCAGCTTCGAGTGGCTCGAACTCAACCCAACAGTGACCGAACTGGCCACGGCCGCCGGATTGGCGAACGAACTTACCTTCCACTTTCGCAGCCTGTTTAAACGTTTCACGGTAAGCAACTTGTGGTTTACCAACGTTTGTTTCGACTTTGAATTCGCGAAGCATACGGTCAACGAGGATTTCCAAGTGAAGCTCGCCCATGCCTGCAATGATTGTCTGGCCAGTCTCTTCGTCCGTATGAGCACGGAACGTCGGATCCTCTTCAGACAGCTTCTGCAGAGCGATACCCATCTTGTCCTGGTCAGCTTTCGTCTTAGGCTCAACCGCGAGCTGGATAACCGGCTCAGGGAAGTTCATCGACTCAAGGATAACCGGGTTTTTCTCTTCGCAGAGCGTGTCGCCCGTTGTTGTATCTTTCAGACCTACCGCAGCCGCGATATCACCGGAGTAAACATCGCTGATCTCTTGACGGCTGTTAGCGTGCATCTGAAGAATACGACCGATACGTTCACGTTTGCCTTTGGTCGAGTTCAATACGTACGAACCGGAGCTCAAAACGCCGGAGTATACGCGGAAGAACGTCAACTTACCGACATACGGGTCAGTCATAATTTTGAACGCCAGCGCCGAGAACGGTTGGTCGTCTGCCGATTTGCGAGTTGTCTCCGTGCCATCTTCAAGGGTACCCTTGATGTCCGGAACGTCGATTGGCGCTGGCAGATAGTCTACAACCGCGTCGAGCATAAGCTGAACGCCTTTGTTGCGGTACGAGGAGCCTGCAACGACTGGGAAGATCTTAACTTCAACTACGCCTTTGCGCAGTGCAGCTTTGATTTCTGGAATCGTGAGTTCTTCACCTTCCAGGTATTTCATCATAAGCTCTTCGTCCAGTTCCGCAACTTTCTCTACCAATTCCAAACGAAGCTCTTCGACTTTGTCTGCCAAGTCCGCAGGAATTTCGCCTTGAATCGGGTCTTTGCCCAGATCGTCTTTGTAAACATAAGCGACACGCTCAATGATGTCGATTACGCCTACGAAGTCGTTCTCAGCACCGATAGGCAATTGGATTGCGACAGCATTCGCTTGCAGACGCTCGCGCATGTCTTTTACGACATTGAGGAAGTCTGCGCCGATGATGTCCATTTTGTTCACGTATGCGATCCGTGGAACGCCGTAGCGATCCGCTTGACGCCATACGGTTTCGGACTGAGGCTCAACGCCTTCTTTTGCACTGAAAACCCCTACAGCCCCGTCCAATACACGCAGGGAACGTTCAACTTCAACGGTGAAGTCAACGTGCCCCGGGGTGTCGATGATATTGATGCGGTGACCCTTCCATTGAGCAGTCGTCGCGGCAGACGTAATCGTGATGCCGCGCTCTTGTTCCTGCTCCATCCAGTCCATCGTCGCTGCACCTTCGTGCACCTCGCCGATTTTGTGGGTACGGCCTGTGTAGAACAGGATCCGTTCGGTCGTCGTCGTTTTACCAGCATCGATATGCGCCATGATCCCGATATTACGTGTATCTTTCAAGGAGAACTCTCTTGCCATGATCTCGTCTCCTTTCGATTTTGCGAATTATCAGGCCGCCTGCGCTCGCATAAGCAAGCGCAAACCACACTGAAATTCTACCAGCGATAGTGAGCGAATGCTCTGTTCGCGTCTGCCATTTTGTGCGTGTCTTCGCGCTTCTTCACTGCTGCGCCAGTGTTGTTCGACGCATCGATGATTTCAGCCGCCAGACGCTCTACCATTGTTTTCTCGCCGCGGTTACGCGAGTAGTTCACGAGCCAACGGAGACCAAGAGTAGTGCGACGCTCTGGTTTAACTTCAACCGGTACTTGGTAGTTGGAACCGCCGACACGGCGAGCCTTAACTTCCAGAACTGGCATGATGTTTTTGATTGCTGCTTCAAATACTTCCATCGGATCTTTACCCGTGCGCTCGTTAATCAGGGTGAACGCATCGTACAGGATCGTTTGGGCAACGCCGCGCTTGCCGTCGATCATGATACGGTTGATCAAACGAGTTACGAGTTTGCTATTGTACAGCGGATCCGGCAGAACGTCACGTTTAGGTACTGGACCTTTGCGTGGCATGAGGGTGCCCCCCTTTCTCAATTATTCACTTCGTTCGTTATTGCGATACCCTTATCGGGTTATCTCTTACTTCTTAACTTTCGGACGCTTCGTACCGTATTTGGAACGAGCTTGTTTCCGGTTGTTTACGCCTGCAGTATCGAGCGCACCGCGAACGATATGGTAACGTACACCCGGAAGGTCTTTAACACGGCCACCGCGGATCAGTACAACGCTGTGTTCTTGCAGGTTGTGTCCGATACCTGGGATGTAAGCCGTAACCTCAACGCGGTTCGTCAGACGAACACGAGCATATTTCCGGAGTGCGGAGTTTGGTTTCTTCGGCGTCATCGTACCTACACGTGTGCAAACACCGCGTTTTTGCGGAGCGCTGATGTCGGTAGCTTCCCGTTTCAGTGCGTTAAATCCTCTTTGCAATGCCGGCGATTTCGATTTTACTACTTTCGCTTGACGGCCTTTGCGTACCAGCTGGTTAATTGTTGGCATGCTGCCACCTCCTTCCCATAATCAAAAACAAGTAAAACTTCGGCTTTATTTTAAGCCCACAGACCCAGGCGGTTCATAAAGAAGCAAACGAAAGTTTCTACCAGACTCTCATCCAGTAAAAACGAAAGTTCTTTATTCGATTTCCGGTATAACGGCCGCCATGGCAGCCCCGACTTCAATGCCACAGGTTACCCCGAGACTCTTCATCGATTCGACCCAGGTAATCGGCACGCCCGCCGTTTCGCAAAGTCGGACAATGCTGTCCTTCATTCGTGGATCCGCGTCTTGCGCAACGTAGACTTCGATAGCCTTGCGCTGCTCGACCATCTTCGTCGTCTGTTTACTGCCAATTATATATTGCATGGATTCCCTTCCTTCCAATCCTCTCGATACCATCTAAGGCGGCGATTATATGGTTGGTTGCTCTTACAGGGGTCATGCAAAATGGCACACTACGACATATTAGCATTCCGCCCAGCCTTATGTCAAGCTTGTTCGGAGATATTATTCTTTCAAGCCTGTCCTGCATTCGCTAGCATTCATGCCGACAGGGTTAAGAGCAACCGAACACGCTGATTTAGCCAGCTGGTGTCCGGCATGCTCTTCCTGCCTACTCAGAAATTGGCACGATACTCGACTGTTAAGACTCTACGGAAACCGCTTCGGTCTCCAATGTATCATCCAAACCTTCCGTCTCGTCTTCCATTCCTGCAAAACGAATGCTGCGGTAACGGTTCATGCCCGTACCTGCAGGAATCAGTTTGCCGATGATGACATTCTCTTTCAAGCCGAGCAGCTGGTCGACCTTGCCTTTGATCGCCGCGTCCGTAAGAACGCGAGTGGTCTCTTGGAAGGACGCCGCGGACAAGAAGGAGTCGGTCTCGAGCGACGCTTTCGTAATACCGAGCAGCACTGGCTTAGCGACAGCCGGCTCTTGGCCGGACAGAATCGCATCGCGGTTAGCCGCTTCGTATTCATGCATGTCGACGAAAGCACCAGGCAGAAGCGGCGTATCACCCGCATCGACGATACGGATTTTGCGAAGCATCTGCTTGATCATGACTTCGACGTGTTTGTCGTTGATTTCTACGCCCTGGTTCCGGTAAACGCGCTGAACTTCCTGAAGGATGTAGTTCTGCACGCCGCGAATGCCTTTGATGCGCAGCATCTCTTTCGGGTCGATCGAACCGTCCGTCAGCTCGTCGCCAGCTTCAAGCTGTTGACCTTTGACGACACGGATACGGGAACCGTAAGTGACCGCATAGACTTTGCTTTCCGCTTCGCCCTGTACTTCGATCTCGCGACGGTCCTTCGCTTCACGGATGTCTTTGACGACCCCGTCGAACTCGGTAATGATCGCTTGACCTTTCGGATTACGCGCTTCGAAAAGCTCCTGGATACGCGGCAAACCTTGCGTAATATCATCGCCGGCAACACCGCCGGTATGGAATGTACGCATCGTGAGCTGCGTTCCCGGCTCGCCGATCGATTGCGCCGCGATAATGCCGACCGCTTCGCCGATCTCGACGAATTTGCCTGTCGCCAGGTTACGGCCATAGCACTTCTTACATACGCCATGACGCGCGCGGCAGCTCAATACGGAACGAATTTGAAGACGCTCGATACCAGCTTCGATAATCGCTTCCGCCTTGTTGGAATCGATCAATTCGCTGCGGTGTACGATAACTTCTCCGGTTTTCGGATTACGGACCGTTTCGAACGAATAGCGGCCTTCGATACGATCGTACAGATCCTCGATAACCTCTTTGCCATCCTGAATCCGGCTTACGGCAAAACCTTTATCCGTACCGCAATCGTCTTCGCGAACGATAACGTCTTGCGCAACGTCAACGAGACGACGAGTCAAGTAACCCGAGTCCGCTGTACGAAGGGCCGTATCGGCAAGACCTTTACGGGCACCGTGCGTGGAGATGTAGTACTCCAAGACCGTCAGACCTTCGCGGAAGTTCGATTTGATTGGCAACTCGATAATACGGCCGGATGGGTTGGCCATCAGTCCCCGCATACCGCCAAGCTGCGTAATCTGGGATTTGTTACCCCGTGCTTTGGAATCGACCATGAGCATGATGGAGTTGTAGCGATCCATCGATTTCATGAGGATATCCGTGATTTTGTCTTTCGTCTGACCCCAAATGCCGATAACGCGGTCATAACGTTCTTCATTGGTAATCAAACCGCGACGGTATTGATTCGTAACCACTTTGACTTTCTCTTCGGATTCTTTGAGAACCTCGAATTTCTCTGGCGGTACGATAACGTCGGAGACGGCGATTGTAATACCGGCACGCGTCGAATACGTAAAGCCGAGCTGCTTGATCCGGTCAAGGGTCACAGCTGTAAGCGTCGTGTGGTAAATACGGAAGACTTCGGCAATGATGTTGCCCAAGTAATCTTTACCTACCGCAGGCGCGATCGGCAGATCGTTCATGAACTTCTGCAGATCGGTACCTTTTTCGTACACAAAATATTTGTCCGGCGTACCATGAAGCAGGTTGAACTTCGTTGCTTCGTTAATGTACGGGAAGGTATCCGGGTAAATTTCGTTAAAGATGATCTTGCCGACCGTCGTGCTGATCATCGAGTTCTGCTGCTGTTCCGTAAACGTCTTCTTCTTCAGCACGCGAACCGGTACGAATACGCGGGCATGCAAGGAGACGATGCCACGTTGGTACGCGGAGATCGCTTCGTTCACGGTTGCGAACACGGAGCCGCTGCCTTTGGCTTCCTTGTTGTCCATCGTCAGGTAGTAGCTGCCGAGAACCATATCCTGGGACGGCGTTACGACAGGCTTACCGTCTTTCGGGTTAAGGATATTGCCGGATGCGAGCATGAGCAAACGGGCTTCCGCTTGAGCTTCAGCAGACAACGGAACGTGAACGGCCATCTGGTCACCGTCGAAGTCGGCGTTATATGCCGTACAGACGAGCGGGTGAAGCTTAATGGCGCGACCTTCGACCAGAATCGGTTCGAACGCCTGGATGCCGAGACGGTGAAGCGTAGGGGCACGGTTAAGAAGAACCGGGTGCTCCTTGATAACTTCTTCAAGAACGTCCCAAACTTCGGCGCTGACGCGTTCGACTTTGCGCTTCGCGCTCTTGATGTTGTGCGCCAGACCCTTGTTGACCAGTTCTTTCATGACGAACGGCTTGAACAGCTCGAGCGCCATCTCTTTCGGAAGACCGCATTGGTACATCTTCAAGCTTGGTCCGACAACGATAACGGAACGGCCGGAATAGTCAACGCGCTTACCGAGCAAGTTCTGACGGAAACGACCTTGTTTACCTTTCAGCATGTGGCTGAGAGACTTGAGCGGACGGTTGCCTGGGCCCGTTACCGGACGACCGCGACGACCGTTATCGATCAAGGCGTCTACGGCTTCCTGTAGCATCCGTTTCTCGTTCTGCACAATGATGTCTGGCGCGCCCAGGTCAAGCAGGCGCTTCAAACGGTTATTCCGGTTGATCACGCGACGATACAGGTCATTCAAGTCGGACGTTGCGAAACGGCCGCCGTCCAGCTGAACCATCGGACGAAGCTCCGGCGGAATAACCGGCAGCACATCGAGAATCATCCATTCCGGCATGTTGCCGGAGTTACGGAATGCCTCGATGACTTCCAGACGCTTAATCGCCCGGTTACGACGTTGGCCCTGAGCGGTGCGAAGATCTTCTTTGAGCGTCTCTAACTCGCGTTCAACGTCGATGTCTTGAAGCAGCTTCTTGACTGCTTCCGCACCCATGCCCGCTTGGAATCCGTAGCCGTATTTCTCACGGTAGCTGCGGTATTCTTTCTCGGAGAGAAGCTGTTTCTTCTCGAGCGGCGTATCACCTGGATCCGTCACCACATACGATGCAAAATAGATGATCTCCTCAAGCGAGCGAGGCGACATGTCGAGCGCCAGACCCATGCGGCTTGGGATGCCTTTGAAGTACCAAATATGCGAAACGGGCGCTGCCAGTTCAATGTGGCCCATCCGTTCGCGGCGTACCTTCGCGCGCGTAACTTCTACGCCGCAACGGTCGCACACGACGCCTTTATAACGTACGCGTTTGTATTTGCCGCAATGGCACTCCCAGTCCTTCGTCGGCCCGAAGATTTTCTCGCAGAACAGGCCTTCCTTCTCTGGTTTCAGCGTCCTGTAGTTGATCGTCTCGGGTTTCTTGACTTCACCGCGGGACCAAGAACGGATTTTGTCCGGAGACGCCAATCCGATTTTCATGTACTCGAAGTTGTTCACGTCCAACAAGGAGCAACCCTCCTTCGTTATGGTTCACTTGTTGCAGACAAGCGATGATTGAAAGGCGTTATACTTTAATGCCGGAAAAATCCGTGATCTGATCGTTATCAAATCACGGATCTTCTCGCCTCCAGCAAGAGGCTCGGCGTTGTTATTTCAACGAAACAGGCTATATTACTCGGCTCCGACTTCGGCACCTTCGAGATTGAGGTTCAGCTTGTCGCCTTGGCCGTCGTCCTCGTCGTCGATTTCTTTCATTTCGATCTCTTCTTCGTTCTCTGTCAGGATCTTAACGTCCATGCCGAGCGATTGAAGTTCTTTGATCAAAACTTTGAACGACTCCGGTACGCCAGGCTCCGGCACGTTCTCCCCTTTGACGATCGATTCGTACGTCTTCACCCGGCCGACCACGTCGTCGGATTTGACGGTAAGAATCTCTTGCAAAGTGTATGCCGCGCCGTAGGCTTCCAGTGCCCAAACTTCCATCTCGCCGAAACGCTGGCCGCCGAACTGAGCTTTACCACCCAGCGGTTGCTGCGTAACGAGCGAGTAAGGGCCTGTCGAACGAGCATGGATTTTGTCGTCGACCATGTGCGCCAGTTTGATCATATACATGACGCCGACGGTTACTTCGCGCTCGAACTCTTCGCCCGTGCGTCCGTCATACAGAACTGTCTTACCGTTGCGCTGCATGCCGGCTTCTTCCATCGTATCGAACACGTCGTACTCGCGCGCGCCGTCGAATACCGGCGTTGCCGCGTGGAAGCCGAGATACTTACACGCCATGCCCAAGTGAACCTCGAGCACCTGACCGATGTTCATACGGGATGGTACGCCCAGCGGGTTAAGAACGACTTCAACCGGTGTGCCGTCCGGCAGGAACGGCATATCTTCTTCCGGCAGAATACGCGCGATGACACCTTTGTTACCGTGACGTCCGGCCATTTTATCGCCTTCGGAGATTTTACGCTTCTGAGCGATATAACAACGAACGAGCTGGTTAACGCCCGGAGGCAGCTCATCGCCGTTCTCGCGGGTAAATACTTTCACATCGACGACGATACCGTCCGTACCATGCGGTACGCGCAAACTTGTATCACGAACTTCGCGTGCTTTCTCGCCGAAGATGGCATGGAGCAAACGCTCTTCCGCCGTCAGCTCGGTCACGCCTTTAGGCGTTACTTTACCGACGAGGATATCGCCCGCGCTGATCTCCGCGCCGACGCGGATGATGCCGCGTTCGTCAAGGTTGCGCAGCGCCTCTTCGCCGACGTTCGGAATGTCGCGCGTGATTTCTTCCGGCCCAAGCTTCGTGTCGCGAGCTTCGGACTCGTATTCCTCGATGTGGATGGACGTGTACACGTCTTCCTTAACGAGCTTCTCACTCAGCAGGATCGCATCCTCGTAGTTGTAACCTTCCCATGTCATGAAGGCAACGACGACGTTGCGGCCCAGCGCCAATTCACCTTTCTCGGTGGAAGGACCGTCGGCGAGAATATCGCCTTTCTTGACGACCTCACCCTTCTGGCAGATCGGACGCTGGTTGATGCACGTGCCTTGGTTGGAACGCATGAACTTGTGCAACTTGTGTTTCACAAGATCACCCGTAACCGGCTTGCCGTCCACAAGTTCCATGCGACGCAGCCAAATCTCGTTCGCCGTGACACGCTCGATAACACCATCATGCTTGGCTACGACGCACACGCCGGAGTCCTTAGCCGACTTATGCTCCATGCCCGTACCGACAAACGGCGCCTTCGGAATGAGAAGCGGCACCGCTTGCCGCTGCATGTTCGAACCCATGAGGGCGCGGTTGGAGTCATCGTTCTCGAGGAACGGAATGAGCGCTGTCGCGACGGACACGACCTGCTTCGGCGATACGTCCATGTAATCGACGCGTTCACTTGGCATCGTCAGAATGTTATCGGCTTGCTTGTTATATCGAACGATAACCATATCGTCCGCGAACTTGCCTTCTTCGGTCAGTATCGCGTTCGCCTGCGCAACAACATAGTTATCTTCTTCGTCTGCTGTCAAATAAGCGATTTGCTCGGTTACAATCCCAGTCTTCGGATCGACCCACCGGTAAGGTGCTTCGATAAAGCCATATTCATTGATCCGCGCAAAAGTCGACAAGGAGTTAATCAGACCGATGTTCGGTCCCTCTGGCGTCTCGATCGGACACATCCGCCCATAGTGCGAGTGATGGACGTCTCGAACTTCCATGCCCGCGCGTTCGCGTGTCAGACCGCCTGGTCCGAGTGCGGAGAGACGGCGTTTGTGCGTCAGTTCCGCGAGCGGATTCGTTTGGTCCATGAACTGCGACAGCTGGGAGGAGCCGAAGAACTCTTTAATCGATGCAATAACCGGACGAATGTTGATCAGTGCTTGTGGCGTGATCGCATTCGCGTCCTGAATGGACATGCGCTCGCGTACGACGCGCTCCATACGGGACAAACCAATCCGGAATTGGTTCTGCAGCAATTCGCCAACCGAGCGCAGACGACGGTTACCCAAGTGGTCGATATCGTCCGTGCTGCCGATGCCGTGCAGCAGGTTAATGAAATAGTTGATCGATGCGATAATATCGGCAGGCGTGATATGCTTCACACTCTTGTCGATCGTACCGTTGGCAATGATCTTCGTCACTTTGCCATCCTCGACCGGCGAGAATACGTTAATTGCTTGGAGTGGAATACTATCCGCATCCAGAACACCGTTCGCAACATGATAGGTTTTGAAACCTACGTTGTTCTCCAGATACGGAAGGATTTCATCCAACAACCGGCGATCGATCATCTGGCCAGCCTCGGCGAGGATTTCGCCCGTGGACGGATCAACGAGCGTCTCAGCCAAACGTTGATTGAACAAACGGTTTTTGATGTGGAGCTTTTTGTTTATTTTATAACGACCGACATTCGCGAGATCGTACCGCTTAGGGTCGAAGAAACGCGCAACGAGCAAGCTCTTCGCGTTATCGAGCGTTGGCGGCTCACCCGGACGGAGACGTTCATAAATCTCTATGAGCGCTTTCTCTGTCGAATCGGTGTTGTCTTTATCGAGCGTGTTGCGGATATATTCGTCATGACCGAGCAGATCAAGAATCTCCGCATCCGTACCGAATCCGAGCGCGCGCAGCAATACCGTTACCGGAATTTTGCGCGTACGGTCGATACGAACATAGATGATGTCCTTCGCATCGGTCTCCAGTTCGAGCCAAGCACCGCGGTTCGGAATCACTGTTGCGCCATATGCACGCTTGCCGTTTTTGTCCAGTTTCGTACTGAAGTACACGCTAGGCGAGCGAACCAATTGGCTGACGATAACCCGTTCCGCACCATTGATGATGAAAGTTCCGGTTTCGGTCATCAGCGGAAAATCGCCCATGAACACTTCTTGCTCTTTGACTTCGCCCGTTTCTTTGTTAATCAACCGAACTTTGACGCGCAGCGGAGCCGCGTAAGTAACGTCACGTTCTTTTGATTCATCGACGGAGTATTTTGGTTCGCCAAGCGAATAGTCGATAAACTCGAGCATCAGGTTGCCTGTAAAATCCTGAATCGGCGAGATGTCTTGGAAAAGCTCAAGCAAGTCCTTCTCCAAAAACTTCTCGTACGATTTTTGTTGGATTTCAATCAGGTTCGGAACTTCGAGCACTTCGCTGATACGAGCATAGCTTCTGCGCGTGCGCCGACCATACTGAACAAGTTGTCCTGCCAACTTAACCTCACCCCTCATGTCTACTTCACAGAAATGAACGCGACATATTTCCGGCAGGCGCAATCCCTCGCAGTTCAACGCGCCGCGAGCTTTACCCTTGCCGGAAACGATGTGCAGCATGCAAATTCTGATCCAATAAAGAAAAGCCCTTATCGAAGATTTCGAAAAAAGAGCGCGCTTCCGTCAGTCCCCTTCCACGCAAATGCGCGAAAGTCTCATATCAAGTAATTTTGCCCAAAATGTAAACATTATACGTCATTCACGAGAAATCTATTCATGTAAATTTCCGCTTGACATTTTAGTCAACTAAAGAGATTGAGCCCATTTTATACTGACATTTTATAATGATATCACATCAGCCATATGAAGTCAACATATTACCAACGGCACTCAAATTATTCCTTGACAGCTTTCAAAATCCGAAATCCCTTATCTTTGGTCACTTCTTCGACATTGCCGAACACAGCCGCAAGCTTCGCCTCCGCCGATGGCGCGCCTTGTTTCTTCTGAATGACGACCCACATCGAACCGCCAGGCTTCAACAAACTCGCGCCTTCTTCCAAAATACGATGCACGACGGCTTTGCCAGCGCGAATCGGAGGATTCGTTACGAGGATATCGAATTGGCGAGCCCCCACCGCTTCGAACAAATCACTCTGTAGAATCGTCGCGTTCGAGATTTGATTCAGCTTGGCATTCTCCCTAGCTAACTCAACGGCCCGCTCGTTAATATCCACCATCGTAACATGTCCCTCTACGGCCAGTCTGGCTAACGTCAGCCCGATAGGTCCGTAGCCACAGCCCACGTCGAGCACTTCTGCATTGGACGGCACGTCCACGTTGTCGATGAGCACGCGGCTCCCGTAATCAATACCCGTTTTCGAAAATACGCCAGCATCCGTCATAAAGCGGAACTTGAAGCCGCGTAGTACGGTTTCATGCATTTGCCGATCATGTTGGGCCGTCGGCGTCTTCTCGTAATAATGATCCGCCACGAGATATCCTCCACTTTCCATATTCGTTCAAAACGATAAACGTTCGTCGTAACAGCGTTGTCGGTTACCGGTATGGCGAACGTTTATAGCCATGACCGTTTCAATAAAGCGAACCCCCTGAAGCCATAGCTTCAAGGGGTTCGACCGTACGCGTTGGCGTGTTATTACTTCACTTCTACGGAAGCGCCAGCTTCTTCGAGTTTCGCTTTAACCGCTTCTGCTTCTTCTTTGCTTACTTTTTCTTTCAGCGCTTTAGGAGCGTTGTCAACGAGGTCTTTCGCTTCTTTCAGGCCAAGACCTGTGATTTCGCGAACGACTTTAATAACGTTGATTTTGGAAGCGCCAGCGTTGTTGAGGATAACGTCGAACTCAGTTTGCTCTTCAACTGCTGCTGCGCCGCCTGCTACTACTGCAACTGGAGCTGCAGCTGTAACGCCGAATTCTTCTTCGATTGCTTTAACGAGATCGTTCAGTTCAAGAACGTTCATGCCTTTGATGGCTTCAAGGATTTGCTCTTTGCTCATGGTTGAACCTCCATAAATTTGGTTTATTTTTGGTCATGCCGCGGCATTGCTGCACTGGCATTGTTTTTGTTTCTTAAGCTTCTTTTTGCTCTGCAACAGCTTTAACCGCAAGGGCGAAGTTGCGCATAGGAGCTTGGAGTACGCTGAGGAGCATGGAGAGCAAGCCTTCGCGGGAAGGAAGTTCTGCCAATGCTTTGATTTGGTCCGCGTTGTAGATTGCACCATCTACCACGCCACCTTTCAGTTTCAGCGCGTCGTTCTTTTTTGCGAAGTCGTTCAAGATTTTTGCCGGTGCTACGGCATCGTCTTTACTGAACGCGACAGCAGTTGGACCCGTCAGAACGTCGTCCAGTTGCGTCAGCTCTGCGTTAGCAGTCGCGCGGCGAACAAGCGAGTTTTTCAGAACTTGAAACTCAACGCCTGCTTCGCGCAATTGCTTGCGGAGCTCGGTTACTTGCGCAACGTTCAGACCGCGGTAGTCTGCCACTACAGTAGCAGCGCTCTCGCGCAGTTTCGACGTAATCTCATCAACGGCTTGTTGTTTGCCTTGGATGATCTTTGCGTTTGCCAAACTGTACACCTCCTATAAGATTGTGAGGCATCCCGTGTAGCGACAATTCCTTCTTCCTCGATGCATGAGAAAGGCCTTCGCTTCTTGCAAGTAGCGAAGGCCATGACGGTCTGTTCACTGTATTCGAACCTTGCGATCCAAATCCAATACAAACGCTTTATCATAACACCTCGGTAGGAAATTAAGCCTGCAAGAGGCACCTACTGTCTACGGTATGCATATTCGAATGTTGGGTAGCGGTATCTCTTAACGGAATGTTGCCGCGTTCACGCGAGCGCTTGGTCCCATTGTCGAGGATACTGCAATGTTTTTCAGGTAAACCCCTTTAGCTGCAGCCGGTTTAGCACGGTTCAGAGCGTCGATAAGCGCTTTGAGGTTATCGCCAAGCTTCTCAGCGTCGAACGATACTTTACCGATTGGAGCGTGGATTTGACCTGCACGGTCGAGACGATACTCGATTTTACCGGCTTTGATCTCTTGAACAGCCTTCGTAACGTCAAACGTTACAGTACCCGCTTTAGGGTTCGGCATGAGACCTTTACCACCGAGAATACGTCCGAGTTTACCAACTTCAGCCATCATGTCCGGAGTTGCGACGCAAACGTCGAATTCGAACCAGCCTTGTTGGATTTTGTTGATTACGTCAGCATCGCCAACATAATCCGCGCCAGCTGCTTCCGCTTCTTTGGCTTTTTCGCCTTTTGCGAAAACGAGAACGCGTTTTGTTTTGCCCGTACCGTGTGGAAGTACCACGACGCCACGAACAGCTTGGTCTTGCTTCTTCGGATCAACGCCCAGGCGAACAGCTACTTCGACAGTTTCGTCGAACTTTGCAGTCGCGGCCTTTTTCACGAGTTCAATTGCTTCTGCTGCTTCGTAAGTCGCTTCGCCATTGATAAGCTTAGCAGCTTCGCTGTATTTCTTGCCGTGTTTAGCCATTTGAAGTTCTCCTCCTTATGTGGTTTTAACGGAAAAGCTCCCATGATGCGGAGATCCTCCCACTTGCCGCAGAACTGCGGCAGGCAACGCACTCAGGCGTGCCTTATTGCACGTTTATGAACCGTCTTCGAAGAATTAGTCTTCGATGACAACGCCCATACTGCGTGCTGTGCCTTCGATCATACGCATTGCCGATTCAACGGAAGCTGCGTTAAGGTCAGGCATTTTTTGCTCCGCGATTTCGCGAACTTGCGCACGCTTAACGGTAGCAACTTTCTTCTTGTTTGGTTCGCCGGAACCTTTCTCGATTTTCGCAGCAACGCGAAGGAGAACGGCAGCCGGTGGCGTTTTCGTTTCGAACGTAAAGGAACGGTCCTCGAATACAGTGATAACGACCGGAATGATCAGGCCAGCTTGATCAGCTGTACGCGCGTTGAATTCTTTACAGAACGCCATGATGTTAACGCCTGCTTGACCGAGTGCAGGACCGATCGGCGGTGCCGGGTTCGCTTTACCTGCTGGTACTTGCAATTTGACCAACTTGATGACTTTCTTTGCCATGTTGTACACCTCCTCCAACAAATAATCAACTTGCAGCAAGAACAGCATGTTTCAAACGCAAGACGCCTATGTAGACGACTTACAAACTTGAATTATACCTTCTCCACCTGAGTGTAGTCCAGCTCAAGCGGCGTTTCCCTGCCGAACATGTTGACGTGAACCTTGAGTTTGCTCTTCTCGAGCAAAATTTCTTCCACCGTGCCAACGAAGTTGGCGAATGGACCTACCATAACGCGAACCGTTTCTTTTAGCTCGAACTCAATCTTCGGTTTCGGCTCTTCCATGCCCATATGCTTGAGGATTTGATCCACTTCATCTGGCAGCAATGGAGTCGGTTTCGAACCCGAACCGGTCGATCCTACGAATCCGGTCACGCCCGGCGTATTGCGAACAACGTACCACGAATCGTCTGTCTGGATCATTTCGACAAGGACGTAGCCAGGGTAAACTTTACGCATGACGGTTTTCTTCTTCCCGTCTTTGTTTACCACTTCTTCTTCCATTGGCACGAGGACGCGAAAAATCTTGTCTTCCATGCCCATCGATTCAACCCGACGTTCCAAATTCGCTTTTACTTTGTTCTCATAGCCGGAGTAAGTATGAACTACATACCATCTCTTTTCCATAACAAGCCACCTTCTGACTCTTCTTACACAATCAGTTCGACCAATTCGGAGATCCCGATGTCAAGAACCCAGAAGTAAACTGTTATTACCACGATCGTAAACAGCACGACGAGCGTATAGCTTGTCAGCTCTTTACGGCTGGGCCAGCGAACTTTCTTAAGTTCTGCGTAGCTGTCGGAGAAGAAAGAAAACGTCGACCCGAAGCTTTGCTTCATCTTAGCCAGAAATGCCATGTCAACACCTCCAGATCCTATCTCGTTTCGCGATGAGGAGTATGCTCGTTACAGAACTTGCAAAACTTCTTCATCTCGATGCGGTCCGGATGATTGCGCTTGTTTTTGGAGCTTGCATAGTTTCTTTGTTTGCAATTCGTGCAAGCCAACGTAATAATAACCCGCATTCTGGTACACCTCCTGAGCTAGCAATTCACATAAACCCCATATCGTGACCGCAAGCGATCGCGACGACAAGGTAGGTTTATCATCGGGAAAGAAAGCCGTTGCTTGAACCTAAATTCGATGCTTTCTTTATGCGATAAAGCAAGAATCATACCGATTCGACAAGGTGATTCAAAGCCCACCATAAATAAACACCTATTTAGGGCTACTCAAAACACTTTATCACAAGCGATATGGCAGTGTCAACGATAAACTCCTGTCGAAGCCGCACGCAAAAGGGTCTCCTAGGCTGGCCGCAATCACCCTTAACCCCTTTGTTTTTCTGCCTTTTCTACCGTTCTCCCCACTCGACCGATTGGCACTTCTCAGTATCGACCAATATGAGGAAATCCAAACCCGAGAATAAATTCGAACATAAAAAGGAGCGCCTCTTGGCGCTCCATGCATAATGGCGGTTAGCCTCCGATATTGCGAACTTCCAAATAACGTTCCAGCTTGCGCTTAACTCGCTGCAAAGCGTTGTCGATTGACTTCACGTGACGATCCAAATCGACGGCAATCTCCTGATAGGAGCGTCCGTCCAAGTAGAGCATGAGTACTTTACGCTCGAGGTCGCTGAGGATCTCGGACATTTTGTCTTCCAGACCGATGAACTCTTCCTGGTTAATGATGAGTTCCTCCGGATCGGACACCCTTGTTCCGCAGATGACATCTAGCAAAGTCCGGTCAGAATCCTCGTCATAGATCGGCTTGTCCAGCGAAACGTAAGAATTAAGCGGGATATGCTTCTGCCTCGTCGCGGTCTTGATTGCCGTAATGATCTGTCTGGTGATACACAGCTCAGCAAAAGCCTTGAACGATGCCAGCTTGTCTCCTTTGAAGTCCCTGATCGCCTTATAAAGCCCGATCATGCCTTCCTGCACGATATCTTCGCGGTCGGCCCCGATGAGGAAATAGGAGCGAGCTTTAGCCCGGACGAAATTCTTGTATTTGTTGATCAAATATTCCAGCGCTTCGCCATCACCTTCACGAACCGCCTCTACCACGTCCTCGTCCGTTCTGCAGTCATAGTCCAGCGTTTTCCACTCTTTGAGGTCGATGCTCACGAACAATCCCTCCGGTTCGAAAGGCGTGCATTAGTAAAGTAATGAGGATGACGGAATCGGCCAGTCTGCCCATAACAATGGGTCAATGTAGGGCCAATCGATAAAAGGCGATTACACACGTACCTGTCTAAAGACATAGCACCAGTATACATTATGTAACCTGAGAGCGTCAACGAAATTGAGAGGCGATAGACTTTATTTATATTGAAAAAATGGCATTTTCCGCCTTGCGATGTCAATATATTTGACACCAAATCGTATTATTGCACAATTTACATTATGTCTCGCCTCTGCGCATTCGTTCCAGCTTCATCCGCACGTCTAAACTTAAAGCATTGTCCAGTTCGTTCCGGAGGTTAGAGAGGGGTCGTTCCAGCGCCTTCTCGATCGTCTTGCGATTCTGCTGAACGTCCGTCAGCAGCTCTCTGGCCGAAATTCGCAGCGCGCCCTTGCCGAAAGCCACGTGCTGTTCCACCAAATCCGACGTCGCGACGAACAAATTGCGGCTTCGCTTGGCTTTCTCGGCCGCGAGCCGCTCGATGCACGCATCCGCGGTTTCTTTCTCCTTCGTGTAAACGACCGTTACGCGATGCTGCTTGAACATAGCTCCCGTACCGGGGACTTGATGAGCGTCGAATACTACGACGATCTCCATGCCGGTATAGCCTTGATAGTCGGCAAGCATGTCAAGCAGCTTGTCCCGCGCGTCCTCCAGATTGTCATCCTTCAGCTTAGCCAGTATCGGCCATGCGCCGATCATGTTGTAGCCGTCCACGAGCAGAACGTCATCGCGCCGCTTCATTAGCCCTTCCGCCGCTGCCGCACCACTTCGTACATAAGAACGCCGGCCGCAACCGATGCGTTCAGCGAATTAAGCTGGCCGTGCATCGGCAGCTTCACTAGGAAATCGCATTTCTCGCGAATGAGACGTCCGATTCCCTTCGCTTCGTTGCCGATTACGATGCCAAGCGGCAGATCGAAATTGGAGCGGTACACGTCCTGCTCGGCCTGCAAATCCGTCCCCGCGATCCAGATGCCTTCTTCTTTCAACCGGTCTATCGTCTGGGCCAAGTTCGTCACGCGCGCCACCGGCACGTATTCGACCGCGCCCGCAGAGGTCTTCGCCACCGTCGCCGTTAACGACGCCGAGCGCCGCTTCGGAATGATAACGCCATGCACCCCCGTACATTCGGCAGTTCGCAGGATCGAACCGAGATTGTGCGGGTCCTCGATTTCGTCGAGCAGCAGGAAGAACGGCGTCTCTCCGCTTTCTTTGGCCCGTTCGATCAGCTCGTCCAGCTCAAAATACCGATATGCTGCCGCCTGTGCGACGATTCCTTGATGCGGTACGCCTTCGACCATCTGATCGAGCTTGCGTTTGTCGACCGTCTGCACGATGATGCCCGCGTTTTTCGCTTCCGCGATAATGGCGCCGGCGCCTTTCTGCGCTTGTTCGGCGATCCATATTTTATTAATTTCGCGCCCGGATCGCAGCGCCTCCATGACGGGGTGCTTCCCCGCGATCCATTCTTGCGCGTCTTCCCGTTCTGCCATTGATGTTTCCTCCTAATGTGAAGCCCTTAACCTTATCTTAACCTTCGTTGGTTGCTTCGAACGCCACGGCCATGAGTTCCTGCAAGCGTTCCGTTTGTTTGCCATAATACAAATAGCCGACTAGACATTCGAGCGCCGTGGCCTGCCGGTAATCGGCCGGGTCGGCGTTCTTGGGCGGCGTGCCGGACTTGGTATTGCGCCCTCTGCGCACGATATCCGCCTCTTCCTCGGTTAGAAGCGGCGACCATCGCTCTAATAACTGCCGCTGCGCTTTAGCCGATACATACCGAGTCGCTTGTTTGTGCAAATGGTGCGGCTTGTGATTGGTTTGCGCAATCAAGAACTGCCTCACCATCATTTCAAAAACCGCGTCGCCCATGTAAGCCAGCACGACCGGATTCAGCAGCTGAGGCGTCTTGGACGGTTCATGCATCCACAAACCGTCACCCGCACGTACCGGCTCGGCAACTGCAGTCTCTTCGTTAATCTTGTTCATTTGCGTTTCCACCGTATTCCTTGCGGCGTATCTTCCAACACGATGCCCTGCTCCGCCAACAAGTCGCGAATTTCGTCCGCGCGCGCCCAGTTTTTGGACTTGCGCGCTTCCGTCCGTTCCGCAATCAAAGCGTCGATCTCTTCGTCCAGCAACCCATCTTCCGTCTCACCCGGCAGTAAGCCGAGCACATCGTCGATTACCTCGAACGCCGCCAAGAAAATATTCAACGTCTGCGCGGTTACGACCGGACGCTGCAGATACTGATTCGCTTCGCTCACCAGCTCGAACATGGCGGTAATCGCGTCCGGCGTATTAAAGTCGTCGTCCATTTTGGCTCGGAACTGGGTTACGATCGCTTCCACCTGCTCCTCGATGGCGCCGAAATCCTCATCCGCCACGTCGCCGGCCACTTGTAGACGGTGCTTCAAATTGCCGTACCCGTTGGCGAACCGTTCCACGCTGTTCTCCGCCTGCGCGATCGTCTCGTCATTAAAGTTGAGCGGATTGCGGTAGTGGGACGAAAGCATAAAGTAGCGGATGGCCGCCGGTTTGACCCGCTTCAGCAGCTCGTTGACCGTGATGCCGTTGCCAAGCGACTTCGACATTTTCTCATTATTAATGTTGATGTAACCGTTATGCATCCAGTATCGAGCGAACGGCTGGCCGGTCAATGCTTCCGACTGAGCAACTTCGCATTCATGATGCGGGAATTGCAGATCTTGACCGCCGCCGTGAATATCGAGGGTATCACCCAAATACTTCCGCGCCATGGCTGAGCATTCGATATGCCAGCCCGGACGCCCCGCTCCCCATGGACTATCCCACGCGATTTCGCCCGGCTTCGCCGCTTTCCAGAGCACGAAATCCTGACCGTTTTCTTTGCGCTCATCCACTTCGATCCGAATGCCAAGCTGCAGTTCTTCGATATTCTGATGCGACAATTTCCCGTAATCCGTGAACTTGTTCGTCCGAAAATAAACGTCGCCGCCGCTTTCGTACGCATAGCCTGTGCGCTCCAGCTCCTCGATAAACGAGAGAATTTCCGGGATATGCTCGGTTACGCGCGGATTCATCGTCGCCTGATGGACGCCCATCCCGGCGATGTTTTCCTTGAACGCGGCGATAAACCGTTCCGCGACATCGGGAACCGTGGTCCCCAGCTGCTCAGCCTTGCGGATCAGCTTGTCGTCCACGTCCGTGAAGTTAACGATATAGTTCACTTCATAGCCGGAGGATTCCAAATAACGGCGGACGACATCGAAGAAAATGGCCGGGCGCGCGTTGCCGATGTGGATGTAGTCGTACACGGTCGGGCCACAGACGTACATGTTCACTTTGCCAGGCACGAGAGGCTCGAATGGTTCCTTCTCGCGCGTCATCGTATTGTAAATGTGCAAGCTCATAGCGTAGGTTCTCCTTCGGGAATTAATTCGTGATTATTGCTGCTTCTTCTTAACGCCCGTTCGGCACGGAGCTCGGATTTCAAATCATCGATTTGCCGCTGCATGTCGCGCAGCATCTCAATGACTGGATCGGGCAGCTGCGTATGATCCAACCGATCGCCGACCCGCTCGCCGTTGCGCTTGACGACACGGCCTGGATTGCCGACCACCGTACTATTGGACGGGACGGGACGAAGCACGACCGCGTTGGACCCGATATTCACATTATCGCCAACGGTGAACGATCCAAGAACCTTCGAACCCGAACCGATGACGACATTATTGCCAATCGTCGGATGCCGCTTGCCGCGTTCCTTGCCCGTGCCGCCCAACGTGACGCCTTGATAAATGACGACATTGTCGCCGATCTCACAGGTTTCCCCGATAACGACTCCCATGCCATGGTCGATAAACAGCCGATTGCCGATTCGGGCGCCGGGGTGAATCTCGATCCCCGTAAAGAAACGGCTTACCTGCGATACCATTCGGGACAGCGTATACCATTTGCGCTTATACAGCATATGCGCGACGCGATGCGCCCATATCGCATGCAGGCCCGAATAGGTAAAGATAACTTCGAACTTGCTTCGGGCTGCCGGGTCGTTATCCAGCACCGTCTCAATATCGATTCTCATCTGGCGAAACATGGCGGTTAGCTCCTCTCCAACGTGACCGCTTGAGGCCGGACGGTTCCCCTGGTCTAGCGTAATGCCCTGCCCAAGATCGAACAGGTGCAAATCAGACTATCCGGGGAGTGCGTCTCTAGGATGCAAAAAAGCCTCCGCAGCCTGATAAGGCTGCAGAGGCGTAGCACGCGGTTCCACTCTGCTTGGATCGCCGCGCTTCCGCGGTTCTCCTTCTCCATGTCCTTAACGCGGACGGACGGCGCATCCTACCCCTGCCGCCCTATGGACGGACCCGGATCGGAACGCGCGGCTCCCAGGTGCAAGGCTCATCTCCCGATTCCCGGCCGACTCCCAGCCAATCGACGGACCGCCAAACAAGCAGGCAGCGGCTCCATGCGAAAGGTCGCCCTCTCTGTGCGAAATCTTGCTTTCTCGAAATGAACTTCCTGTTCAAGGCCATTGACCGATAAGAAATAAGTAACTCAAGTATAGCGGAGGTCCCTCTGCCTGACAAGTGGGTAAGCTTGACTGGCGTCTTATGCGCAGCAGCCTAGCTGCGCACCAGGAGCTCACACAGCGGCCTCAGAACAATCAGAGGAGCGCAAGCCCGCTTACGCCCGGGTCCGCGCTCCCCCTCTCATTCCTATAGTCTCGCTTGAAGACGAGCTTGCACGTTGGCTTGGCCAAGCAGCGCGATCGTCTCGTTGAGGTCCGGACCATGCGTCTGCCCGGTCAGCGCGGCGCGAATCGGCATGAACAGCTGCTTGCCTTTGCAGCCGGTCGACTGCTGCACAGCCTTGATCGCCGCCTTGATGGATTCTGCGTTGAACGTCTCGATAGCCGCGACTTGCTCTGCAAAGGCGCGAAGCACGGTTGGCACCTGCTCTTCGGCGAGCACGACCTTCGCTTCTTCCTCGTCGATCGCTTCCGCCTGGAAGAACAACTCCGTCAGCGGAACAATGTCGGAACCTGCGCGCAGTTTGTCCTGATACAAGGCGATCAACGCGCTGGCCCAGTCACGCTGCTCTTGATCGAGCTGTTCCGGTAAGCGACCGGCTTGCTGCAGATGCGGCAGGCACAGGTCGACCACGCGCGGCAGCGCAAGCTTCTTGATGTATTCGTTATTCATCCAGCTCAGCTTGTTCGTATCGAATACGGCCGGACTCTTCGACAGGCGCGCGGGATCGAATGCTTGAATAAGCTCCTCGCGGGTGAAGATCTCCTGCTCGCCTTCCGGCGACCAGCCCAGCAGCGTGATGAAGTTGAACATCGCTTCCGGCAGATAGCCGAGCGAATCGTACTGCTCGATGAATTGGATGATCGACTCGTCGCGCTTGCTGAGCTTCTTGCGGTTCTCGTTGACGATAAGCGTCATGTGGCCGAACTGCGGCGGCTCCCAGCCGAGCGCTTCATAGATCATCAGCTGGCGCGGCGTGTTGGAGATATGATCTTCCCCGCGGAGCACGTGGCTGATCTTCATGAGGTGGTCGTCCACCGCCACGGCGAAGTTATACGTCGGGATACCGTCGCGCTTCACGATAACGAAGTCGTTCGTGCCTTCGGCTTCGATGCTGATCGTGCCTTTGACCATATCGTCCCACGTATATGTACGGCCTGTCGGGATGCGGAAGCGAATCGTCGGGATGCGACCCTCGGCTTCGAACGCCTGGCGCTGCTCTTCCGTCAGGTTGCGGTGCGCGCCGGAATAGCCCGGCATCTCGCCGCGCGCCTTCTGCTCCTCGAACTCCCGCTCCAACTCTTCCTCGGTCATGTAGCACTTGTACGCCAAGCCGCGGTCGAGCAGATCCTGCGAGTATTCCTTATAAATGTCCAGACGCTCCGTCTGACGGTACGGTCCATAACCCCCGCCGATATCGATGCTTTCATCCCAATCAATGCCGAGCCACTTCAGATATGTCAGTTGGCTCTCTTCGCCGCCCTCGATATTCCGCTTCAGGTCGGTATCTTCAATCCGTATGATGAACTTGCCGCCGCGATTGCGGGCGAACAAATAGTTGAATAAGGCCGTTCTTGCATTGCCGATATGCAAATGCCCCGTCGGCGATGGCGCGTAACGCACCCGAATTTGATCAGACATTGCGCTCAAGCTCCTTCCCCTGCTTCCCGATTTATCCCACGATCATAGCACACTCTTTACAAGGCAGACAACCGACTGAGCAGCGATCCCTTCGCCACGTCCAGTGAATCCGAGCTGCTCGGTCGTCGTTGCTTTGACGTTCACCTGGGAGAGCTCATCGGCCTCGAGCGCATCCGCGATCACCTGCGCCATTTGCGGAATATACGGCGCCATCTTCGGACGCTGCGCAATGATTGTCGAATCGATATTGCCCAGCTTGTAGCCCCGCTCCTTCGCCAACCCCCATACATGCTGAAGGAGTTTCAAGCTGTCCGCGTCCTTGAACGCTTCGTCCGTATCCGGAAAATGCTTGCCGATATCGCCTAATCCCAGCGCGCCCAGCACGGCATCGCTGATTGCATGCAGCAGTACGTCGGCATCGGAGTGGCCCAGCAATCCTTTCTCATACGGAATCGTGACGCCGCCGATAATGCACGGACGTCCTTCTATCAGTTGATGCACGTCAAAACCTTGTCCCACTCGAATCATGCTCGTTCTCTCCTCGTTCCCATATTATCTGTCGTGGGGCGATGAACCCCTTATCTTTCTGCCGATGCCGAACTCCGCTGGCCAAGCAGAAAGGACGCATAAGGCAAATCCTCCGGCGTCGTGATTTTGATGTTGGTATACTCGCCTTCAGCTACCGTTACGACTATGCCGCCATACCGTTCGACCACGACCGCGTCGTCGGTGCCGACGAAGCCGTCCGCGACCGCGCGTTCATGCGCTTCCACAAGCCGAGCATGCCGAAAAGCTTGCGGCGTTTGAATCGCCCACAAGCTTCTCCGGTCCGGCGTCGCCGTGATTACGCCGGCTTCATTGACTTGCTTGATTGTATCCTTAACGGGAACGGCCAGCACGCAAGCCTCGGAACGCTCCGCCTCGCGCATGCACCGGCGGACCGCTTCGGCGCTGACGAGCGGACGCACGCCGTCATGTACCATGACCCACTCCGTGCCGATCGCCCGCAGGCCGCGCAGTACCGAATGCTGACGCTCGCTTCCGCCCTCTACGACCGCCGTTACTTTCGACAGGCCATATTCGCGCGCGAACGTCTCGCAGCGGGATACGTCGCTTTCACCGACGACCAGCACAACCTCTTCGACATCGGCCATGCCTTGGAACAGTTCCATCGTATGTACAAGCACCGGCTTGTCCTGCAGCAGCAAATATTGCTTGCTTTCTTTGGTCCCCATCCGCGTGCCGCGTCCCGCAGCTACGATGACGACGCCCCATTGCGCCTTCGTTCCCGGCATTCCCTTCAACCGCCTCGCTGTAAACTCGCCATGCCTTCGTAACGGCATCGCACGCTTACTATCATACCGTGTTACAGCGCTTTTTCCAACAACTTCGGCTTCGCGAAAATCATCCGTCCCGCCGACGTTTGCAGCACGCTCGTTACGAGGACCTCCATCGTCGTGCCGATAAAGTCCCGTCCGCCTTCGACGACGATCATCGTGCCGTCATCCAGATACGCGACGCCTTGGCCGTGCTCCTTGCCGTCCTTAATGACCTGAACGACGATTTCTTCGCCCGGCAATACGACCGGCTTGACCGCATTGGCCAGATCGTTGATGTTCAGCACCGACACGCCCTGCAGTTCGCACACTTTGTTCAAGTTGAAGTCATTGGTCACCACTTTGCCGTGAAGCGCCTTCGCCAGCTTGACCAGTTTGCTGTCGACTTCGCCTTCTTCCATATCGCCTTCATAGATGAGCACCTTCACGTCGAGTTCCTTCTGGATCTTGTTCAATATATCCAGACCACGCCGCCCCCGATTGCGTTTGAGCAGATCCGACGAATCCGCGATGTGCTGCAGCTCTTCTAGTACGAATTCCGGAATGACGAGCGTCCCCTCGATAAACCCGGTTTTGCAAATATCGGCGATCCGGCCATCGATAATGACGCTGGTGTCCAAAATTTTATGTTCCTCGTAGGTGCTGTCCTCGCTCGGACCAGCCGCTTTCGCACGCTGCGCGAGCAACGCGCCGACGCCCGCTTCCAGCTCCGTTTGTTTGCTCAGTCCAATCCGTAAGCCGAAGTAACCGAAGAATAACGTCATGCATACCGGTATGAATAGCCCGATGCCGGACAAACCCGATACGGCCGGATAAAGCAGCGCCGACAAAACAAGTCCGCCGGCAAGTCCCGCTCCGCCGGATAAAAGCTGTCCCATTGGCAGCGACGACGCGCGTTCCGCTCCCCGTTCCACCAATCGAATAATCGTGCCCGACAGCATGGTTGCCAAGACAAGACCGCACAACGCGCCGATGCCGGCGTTCAAATAATAACTACCGGACCGTTGGAGCATGCCGTAAGATTGGGTAGCCCACACCGCGCCCGCATTCATCCACCCATACGTTTGCGCTCCGGCCATCCCGCCGAATAACAAGCCAATGGTTTGAATAATTCGTTTCATCACATGAATCCACCTCCATTACAATTATGCGCCAATATTTCACAGGTTAACCGTGGGAAGCTTACACTTTTTGGAGGAAAATCAAGATGATAAAAGTCTTTTGAAATGACCGCCCACGAGGCTTATAATAGAGGGGAGCACTGCCAATCCCGAAATGAGGTGGAATCGATGAGCACCCCGACGCTGGAGCAATTTCAGCAGCAAGTATCCGAACTTCTGCTGCGGCACCGGAGCTTGCTGGATGTGTTATCGAAGTACGGCCAATCCGGCGCGGCCGTTAACCGTGCCGTTGCGAAATCCGTGACCGAATGTGGATGTGTCGAGTTGAACGCACGCAAGCAGGAATACCCTGACGACGTCAATTTGGAACAGGCAAAAACGAAGCTGCATCACCATATTTCCGGCGAACTGTGCGAGCATTGCAAGGACGCCATCAAGAACGAGCTCGGCCGCAATTTGTTCTACATGTCCGCCATGTGCAATTTACTGGACATTAAGCTCGACGAAGTCGTTTCGCACGAGTCGAACAAGTGCGCCACCCTCGGCTTGTTCAACCTAACGTAAGCCCTTTCACCTATGACGAGCGTTACGCACTTATCATAACCGGTCAATAAGACGACAACACAAAGAACCGCCTTGCACCATCCTTCGAGGATGTGCAGGGCGGTTCGTCTATGTCCGGGTTCTTCACCGTTGATCACAATGGATTTACGCACTATGCTCCGATTGCACCGGATCGTCCTGTGCGTCTTTGCGGCGTTTGCGGTTGCGCCAAGGAAGGCGGCGATCAACGTTTTTTTTTAGGCCGTACAGCGCGTAAAGTACGAGCGGCACGAAAATGATTTTGGATAAATGCTGCGGCAGCCAAAGCGCTAGCCCGACCGAGATCAGAACGACGATCGGTACGACCCACACCGCATTGCGAGGTATGCCAACCTTCTTGAAGTTCGGATACTTCACTGTGCTGACCATCAAGAAGGACAATACAAGCGTACTGACCATCAGCACGACGACTGGAATCTCCTTGTGAAACAGCGCAAGCGTGGCAAGCACGCCGCCCGCGGCAGGAATCGGAAGTCCGATAAAGTAACCCGCGTGGCTGGTAATGACGTTAAACCGAGCCAACCGGAGTGCCCCGCAGATCGGGAACAACGCGGTGATAATCCAAGCCGGTGCCGCGCTTAACTCCTGAAAGGCCACGCTGTACATAATGAAAGCCGGCGCTACGCCGAAAGATATGACATCGGATAAGGAATCGAGTTCTTTGCCGAATTCGCTCTGCGCATTCAACGCGCGGGCGACCCGTCCGTCTACCCCGTCCATGAGCATGGCGATGATGACCATCATTGCCGCCAAATCGTACCGCGCATTCTCCGGGAAGATGAGGATAATCGCGACGATGCCTAGAAATAAATTCGCCACGGTGAAAAGACTCGGTATCGATTTCGTAAACATTAAGCTCCACCTCATCTTTACTATGCCCCAAAAGTGAATAAACGCTTGCGTCCATTCACCTGTAAAATCCAACCATTATGGCGCATCTTCACATTGTATGGGATTTAAATTTGCCTGTCAATGAACATCTGCTCTTGGATCCGCTTTAGTCCTTCTTTGATCGCGCGTGCGCGAACCTCGCCAATTCCGTCTACCGCGTCCAACTCCTCGATGGTCGCCATCAGGATGTGCGGAAGATGATCAAAGTGTTCCACCAAGTTGTTCATAATAACCGCCGGCAGCCGCGGAATTTTGCTCA
The DNA here is from genome assembly GCF_042431225.1 of Paenibacillus aurantiacus. Lineage (NCBI taxonomy): Bacteria > Bacillati > Bacillota > Bacilli > Caryophanales > Paenibacillaceae > Paenibacillus > Paenibacillus aurantiacus. Next base: position 53,402 of record NZ_JBHMDO010000043.1, read on the forward strand.
GCAGCCGGTAGCCGCGCGGCGCGACCATCTCTTCCGCGGCTGTCCCCGCATAACCGAGCAGCTTGATAATCGGCGGCACGTCCAGCAAATCCTCGCTCGTCAGCTTACGGATGCTGTTGCGGATGTCACGAATACGTTCCTCGCTCGCTTCCTTCGCATAATCCTTGAGCAAGAACCATAGTTCCTCCTCGACGCCGCCGACAAGCTCCTCCATCTGCATGGAGATTAGTCTGCCTTCCGTCCCCAGCTCATTCACATAGCGTTTGATTTCCATCTTGACCCGGATAACCATTTCTACCCGTTTGACGACATGGGCAACCTCCTGCAGCGTGACGAGCTCTTCGAACTCGGAAGCCGACAGGTTCGTGAACGATTGGCTCAGCACGGCCTTATACTTCTCCAGCGTCTGAATCGCCTGATTCGCCTTCGTCAGAATGACGCCCATCTCTTTCAGCGAATAGCGCAGTTGGCCCTGATAAAGCGTAATGACGTTGCGCCGCTGCGATATCGACACGACGAGTTTTCCCGTCTGCTTGGCCACCCGCTCCGCCGTCCGGTGCCGGATCCCCGTCTCGCTCGACGATATCGAACTGTCCGGGATAAGCTGCGTATTCGCGTATAGTATCCGTTTGCGATCCTCGCTCAGGATGATCGCACCGTCCATTTTGGCCAGTTCATACAAATAGTTCGGGGAGAAATCGCAATTGATGGAGAAGCCGCCATCGACGACTTCCATCACTTCCGGGCTATACCCGACGACGATCAGCGCGCCTGTCTTCGCCCGAAGCACATTCTCCAACCCATCCCGAAATGCTGTGCCGGGTGCAACCATCTGCAGCAGTTGGTTCATTATTTCCTGTTGACTCGGCTCCTTCATTATTTGCCCCCTCTACCCAAGCGCCGCCTTCAGCGCGTCCGAAACCGTTTCGATGCCGATAATTTCAATGCCAGCCGGCGGACTCCAGCCTTTAAGACTTTTCTCCGGCATAATCACGCGTTTGAACCCTAACTTGTGCGCTTCCTTCACTCGCTGCTCGGCCCGGGCCACCGCCCTCACTTCGCCCGTCAGTCCGATCTCGCCAAAAATAACGTCGAACGGCCTGGTTGGCGCGTCACGGAAACTCGAGGCAATGCTGACGGCTGCGGCCAAATCCACCGCCGGTTCGTCCAGCTTCACGCCGCCGGCCACGTTCAGATAAGCGTCCTGTGTCTGCAAAAACATCCCCATTCGCTTCTCCAGCACTGCGATGATAAGCGCCATCCGGTTATGATCGATACCCGTGGACATCCTTCGCGGCGATGGGAAATTCGTGGTGGCCACCAGCGCCTGCAGTTCTACCAGCACCGGACGCGTGCCCTCCATGCTCGCCACGACCGTTGAACCCGATACGCCGAGCGGCCGCTCCGATAAGAACAGCTCAGACGGATTGCTCACTTCGCGCAGACCCGACTCGCCCATTTCGAAGATCCCGATCTCGTTCGTGGAGCCGAAACGATTCTTCACGGCACGCAGCAGACGATAGCTGTGATGACGCTCGCCCTCGAAGTAGAGGACGCAATCCACCATATGTTCAAGCAATCGCGGCCCCGCAATGGCCCCCTCTTTGGTGACATGGCCAACCAGTACGGTCGCAATGCCTTTAATCTTCGCGACCCGCATGAAATGCGCCGTGCATTCCCGCACCTGCGAGACGCTTCCCGGCGCGGACTGCACGCTCGGATCGTACACCGTCTGAATCGAATCGATGACGAGAAAATCGGGCGCCACCGCTTCGATCGCCTCGTTCACCTGATCCATATTCGTTTCGCACAGGACGTACAGCTTATCCGTTAGCGCACCGAGTCGATCTGCGCGCAGTCTCGTTTGGCGAACGGATTCCTCTCCCGAAATGTAAAGCACTTTCAATCCTTTGGAAGCGAGCGCGTGGGAGGTCTGAAGCAGCAGCGTGGATTTGCCGATGCCCGGGTCTCCTCCGACCAGAATAAGCGATCCTGGCATCACGCCTCCGCCAAGCACGCGGTTCAGTTCCTGCAGTCGGGTTTCGATGCGCGGTTCCTGCCCGCTTTCTATGTGTATGATGGGACGCGGCTTTTCTTTCGTCTGAATGAGCGAAGAGCCCATGCCCTGCGTCTTGACGACGGTTTCTTTCTCTTCCACCATCGTGTTCCAAGCACCGCAGCCCGGGCACTTGCCCAGCCATTTCGGCGACTCCGTCCCACAGTCGGTACAAGCGAATTTCACTTTAAGTTTTGCCATTAGCGGCTCCTTCTCATGTGCAAGGGTACATTTCAAAGTTTACCATTGGATGCAGTCATGGTGCTACTTTTTATTACGGCTCGCACGGGACTTGGATTCGTTAACGGGAGTACGATCATACGTTCTCACCTTTTCAAGTGTATCAGTAGACCGCCGTGGAAGCAAAGAAAAAAGGACTCTCCCGTTCGAAACGGGAAAGTCCTCATTCGTTATTATTTGGTCGCAGGCTCTTCTTGCGCCGGTTCCGTATGCGTAACGGTCAGCTGACCGTCTTTCTCGTCGATGACGAGCGTGTCGCCTTTGCTGATTTTGCCGAGCAGCAAATCTTCGGACAGGCGATCCTCGATGTGCTTCTGGATCGCGCGGCGCAGCGGACGCGCGCCATACGCCGGGTCGAAGCCTTCTTTCGCCAGGAATGCTTTGGCCGAATCCGTCAGCGTAAAGTCCACTTCCTGCTCGCGCAGACGTTTGCGAAGCTCCTCGGACATAAGCGTGACGATCTCGGCAATGTGCTCTTGCTCCAGCGAGTGGAATACGATCGTCTCGTCGATCCGGTTCAAGAACTCCGGACGGAAGCTTTTCTTCAGCTCGCCCATGACTTTCTCCCGCATTTGGGAGAAATCGCGGCCTGCATCGTGCACGGCCGTGAAGCCGAGCGACGAATTGCGCTTGATTTGATCCGCCCCGACGTTGGACGTCATGATGATAAGCGTATTGCGGAAGTCGACCACGCGGCCTTTGGAGTCGGTCAGGCGGCCGTCCTCGAGCACTTGAAGCAAAATATTGAATACTTCCGGATGCGCCTTCTCAATCTCGTCGAGAAGAACGACCGAGTATGGTTTGCGGCGTACTTTCTCCGTCAGTTGACCGCCCTCTTCATAGCCGACGTAGCCCGGAGGCGCTCCGACCAGACGGGACGTGGAGTGTTTCTCCATGTACTCCGACATATCGATGCGGATGACCGCATTCTCGTCGCCGAACATCGCTTCCGCAAGCGCGCGGGCAAGCTCCGTTTTGCCGACGCCGGTAGGTCCAAGGAAGATGAACGAGCCGATCGGACGTTTCGGGTCCTTAAGACCGGCACGGGCGCGGCGGATGGCGCGCGAGACCGCTTTGACGGCATCGGTTTGGCCGATGACGCGGTCATGGAGAATATCCTCCATTTTGAGCAGACGCTCGGTCTCTTCTTCGGCCAGCTTGCTGACCGGGACTCCCGTCCAGCTTGCCACGACTTGCGCGATATCCTCTGGCGTCACCTCGGAATCGGTGCGGCCTTGCTTTTCTTTCCACTGGTTGCGCGTCACGTCGAGCTCCTCGCGGAGCTTCTGTTCCGTATCGCGCAGCGCCGCCGCTTTCTCGAACTCCTGGCTTTGCACCGCGGAGTCTTTCTCCTTGCGGATATCCTCCAGACGGTTCTCCAGCTGCTTGAGGTTAGGCGGTACCGTGTACGTTTTCAGCCTTACTTTGGAAGAAGCCTCGTCGATCAGATCGATCGCTTTGTCCGGCAGGAAACGGTCCGTGATATAACGGTCGGACAATTTGACCGCCGCTTCGATCGCGTCGTCCGTGATTTTCACGCGGTGATGCGCCTCGTAACGGTCGCGCAGGCCGGTCAGGATTTGAATGGCCTCTTCCGGCGATGGCTGGTCGACCGTAATCGGTTGGAAGCGGCGCTCCAGCGCGGCGTCTTTCTCGATGTATTTGCGATACTCATCCAGCGTCGTCGCGCCGATGCACTGCAGCTCGCCACGCGCCAAAGATGGCTTCAGGATGTTAGAGGCGTCGATGGCGCCTTCCGCTCCGCCAGCGCCGATGAGCGTGTGAAGCTCGTCGATGAACAGAATGATGTTGCCCGCTTGGCGAATCTCATCCATGATCTTCTTCAGACGGTCCTCGAATTCACCGCGGTACTTCGTGCCTGCTACGACAGAGCCCATATCGAGCGTCATGACGCGTTTGTCGCGGAGCGTCTCTGGAATCTCGCCAGCAATGATCTTCTGTGCCAGCCCTTCGGCAATAGCTGTCTTACCGACACCCGGTTCGCCGATGAGCACCGGATTGTTCTTCGTCCGGCGGCTAAGCACCTGAATGACGCGCTCGATCTCTTTGCTGCGACCGATAACCGGATCCAGATTGCCTTCCTTCGCGTAGGCCGTCAAGTCGCGAGCCAAACCATCCAGCGTCGGCGTGCTCACGTTCGCCGGAGCGCCATGGCTGCTGGAGACCGCTTCGCTGCTGCCAAGCAGCTGCAGCACTTGCTGGCGCGCCTTGTTCAAGCTGATTCCCAAGTTGTTGAGTACCCGCGCCGCAACACCTTCGCCTTCGCGAATAAGACCGAGCAGGATATGCTCCGTGCCGACGTAAGTATGACCGAGCTTGCGCGCCTCATCCATCGACAGTTCGATGACTTTCTTCGCGCGCGGCGTGTAGGCAATGTTCGTCGGCTGCTCCTGTCCGCGCCCGATCAGCGTCTCCACTTCGTCTTGAATCTTCTCCAGACTCAAGCCGAGACCGATCAGCGCTTTCGCCGCGATGCCTTCCCCTTCCCGGTTCAGGCCGAGCAAAATATGCTCCGTGCCAATATTGTTATGACCAAGTCGCACCGCTTCTTCTTGCGCGAGCGCGAGCACCTTCTGCGCACGTTCCGTGAATCTTCCGAACATCATGTTCATACACCCCCATGATTGGATTCGCTTTGCAACTGTTGACGTATTAGTTCAGCGCGCCGGATATCCCGCTGTTCGGCGGTCAATTTCTCTCCCGAATTTTGCTGGAGGAAACCGGGCTGCGTTAATACCATTAATTCATTCATGGCCTTCGACGTCACATGCTGGATCAACCCAAGGTCAATGCCAAGCCTTACATCGGACAGACGCTGTGCGGATTCCTTGGAATCCATGATAGCTGCGTGCGAGAGAATGCCGTAGGATCGGAACACCCGATCTTCGAGCCGAATTCTCGACTCCTGCAGCATACGCGAACGCGCCGCCCTTTCGTGATCGATGATTTGTTTGGCCACGCCGTGCAAGTTATCGATGATCTCGTGCTCGGATTGGCCCAGTGTAATCTGATTCGAAATTTGAAACAGATTGCCAAGCGCTTCGCTGCCTTCACCGTAAATCCCCCGAACCGCCAACCCCACCTGCGTAATCGCCGATAAAATGCGATTGATCTGCTGGGTTAGCACCAAGCCGGGCAAATGCATCATGACCGAGGCCCGGATGCCGGTCCCGACGTTGGTCGGACAGCTCGTCAGATAACCGTGGCGCTCATCGAATGCGTAATCCGCCACTTCCTCGAATATATCGTCAATGCGGCTTGCAAGCTCCCACGCCTCCGTAATTTGAAAGCCCGGGGACAACACCTGGATCCGCAAATGATCCTCTTCGTTCACCATAATACTGATGGACTCGTTACGGCTTAAAATGACCGCACCGCTTCGCGCTTCGTTCGCCAGATTCGGACTAATCAGATGCTTCTCGACGAGCACTCTGCGTTCGAGCTCGCTTAGCTCCGATAGCCGGATGGTTTCGAATTCGCTTATCCCGTTAAGCCGTCCGCTCTCCGGAACTGTCACGAGCCGCTCCATCACTTCGCTGGATTGTTCGGATGTCGCCAGCAGCGGGAAAGGATGGCCCCTTAGATTGCGCGCAATCCGAATACGGCTGCTAATAACGATGTCGGCTTCAGGGCCTGTGCCCTGCATCCAGTCGCTTAACGCATGTTGAGCAAATGATCGATTCGACAAGGCTATTCCTCCCTTCTGCGGCGTATGCGCGCTATCCTTCGGCAACATTGCGTTCTATCTCGCGAATGCGATCGCGCAGCTGGGCCGCGTTCTCGAATTCTTCGCGTTCGATGTGCTCCTGAAGCTCGCGCCGCAGCGTCTCGATTTCTCGTTTCAGCTGGATTGCCGTGCCGGCTCTTTTTGGGACTTTCCCAACGTGTGCTGTTGAGCCGTGTACGCGCTTCAGGATGGGATCGATTTTGTCGCCGAATTGGGAGTAGCACTTGCTGCAGCCGAAACGCCCCATTTTACTGAACTGAGCATAGGTCAGACCGCATTTGTCGCAGCGAACCGGCTGTTTGATCGCGAATCCGCCGCTCGCCCCACCATTGCCCGGTTCAAAATCGAGCAAACCGGATAACAGACTATGAATGGAAAATCCGTTCGGCGTTCCCGGTAGTCCTTCGCCCTTCTCGCGCGCGCAAGATTCACAAATATGAAATTCGTTCTTCTCGCCGCCAACGATCTTCGTAAAATGGAGCGTGGCCGGCCTCTTGCCGCATTCCTGACAAAGCATGGTTGCGTATCCCTCCTCAACGTTTCGCAGCACGCAAAACTCGCTTCGAAAGCATGCGCCTAAAGCTTCGCATCCATACATGTCCTTTACACGGAGTCGGATGTCTTATACGGCTTCTTCTAAGCGAACAGTTCTCATTTCACAAGAAGCGTAATAAGCATGGCTTTGAGCAATCTCGCTCGGACTTCGTCGCGTATCGGAAGCTTGAGCGCGATCACATCGCGCGATATTGCGGCCCGAATCAGGTTCGCTTCGCGCTTCGAGATCATCTCCGCTTCTTCCAGCTGATAAATCAGCCCTTCCGCGGCCGCTTGATCGACTTCATTGCCAATCGTCTGCGCGATATGACCTTGAATCGTCTTGAGCGTCGGAAGTTCAACGCGTTGTATGCGTATGTAGCCGCCGCCGCCGCGCTTGCTCTCGACCAAATACCCTTTCTCCAATGTAAAGCGGGTGCTAATGACGTAATTGATTTGCGAAGGCACGCAAGAAAATCGGTCCGCCAAGTCATTGCGCTGAATTTCAACCGATCCATCCGTGCTTTCTTGGAGCATGCCTTTCAAATACTGCTCGATTAAATCGGAAATGTTGCGCACGTCGCCAACCTCCCTACAGCTGACAAACAACGATTCCGCCGGCCAATACCGGAAAAGTCAAACAAATCAGTTTAGTTGACTTTGACTTTCTTTGACTTTAACTACATTATACGCGTTTTTACCCAAAGGTCAATAGCACGCAATGCCGATTCTGTACACCCTATAGATTGGGCTGCAAGCTTGCATTTATGCGCCAGGATTGACCCAACATCGAAGGGAGTTGGTCGGTCGTCACTACATGCGAATACTCACTGATAAAAAATTTGGTCAAACATCGCATGAAACAATGCTTGGCAATTACCGCCGGCTGCCAAAGAACCATTAATGCATAGTTGTCAATGCGTAAAAGAGATTCTGCCGATCGATAACGGCGAGCTGACTAGCTCTTACGCTTGTTAACAGCCGCACATAATTACCCTATAGGTCAGCAGCGTCAAACAAGAATTGCTTTTGATGCATCGGAAATCTGTGCATATACCACTTACCGCCGGATTCTATCTTATATTATTCATTCTAGTATTATGACTATTTTACCCAGTTATCAACAAGTTAATAACTCGTAAAAAATCGAAAACAAGTAAACTGGTCATGTGTGGAAGGTGGATAACTGTGTGAATATGTGCAAAAGCGCGACAGTTCAAACGACTTATCCCCCACGCCGGCGCTTCCACTACAAACTGCAGCTGACGATGAAGCACCATCTATGACAAATCAAGCTGCCGGTGAATAGTCTCATCACTCAGCAGCTTTTCCCACGTACAAGTTATTCGGTTGGTCCGGCGTACTCGAAGCTACTTTAATGCTCCGCAGTCCTCCAAAATTTGTGCAACTCGTTCCGCATCCTCAGCATCGACAATGACCGTCAACAAAATATCCCTGCCCGAAACCCGATTCTCCGGGCCGCCCGAGCTCATGCCGCTTGCACTAACACTCGCTGCCGCTAATACGCCAGCATCCGGATTATCAAAATCCCCGTTCAAGGTCAGACGCCCGAGTCCCTGGAAATCGCCTGCGTATGGATTTATAGTATTGCTTACGCCGCCGCCTGGATAACCGTCAAACCGGTCAATAGCTGATGCAATAACCGTTATGTCTTTCATGTTCGTCAACGCCGCTTCCGCTTGATCCGGACGATTAAAGTACGCCAAGAATGCCTTTTCCGCCATGTTGGTATCACCTCATACACATGTGTTATCGAATAAGAACGCTGTTAGTGTTTCTTCAAACTCTAACGGTTATCCACATGCGGATAACATGGGAAACAACAAAAAACCGACCACATCACTGTGATCGGTCATTCGTGCTTGGCGACGTCCTACTCTCCCAGGACCCTGCGGTCCAAGTACCATCGGCGCTGGAAGGCTTAACGGTCGTGTTCGGGATGGGTACGCGTGGTTCCCTTCCGCCATCGCCACCAAACATTCAAGGTGTTACACCCTGAAAACTGGATACGAAACTCACATTTACTTCAGCTGTGTTATTTTAGGATAAGCCCTCGACCGATTAGTATTCGTCAGCTGCATGCATTGCTGCACTTCCAC